>CAZSUK010000577.1:0-10822 GCA_964609355.1 uncultured Acidobacteriaceae bacterium
GCCGGTTCCCGGTGACGCTCTACAAAGAGCAATGGGCCAAAGTGCTCGGCATGAAGGATGACATCGAGAAATTCCTTCACGACAACGCCCACCTGCTTAAGACAAAGGAGTAGCTTCCGGTAAGTGTGCGTGAGAAGTACCGGGGAAAAGAAACCGTCCCTCCACTTCGCTCTGCCGGATTTCCTGTCGAGACCCGTGGCTTTGAGGATCTTCATGCGGCTCTCTTTACCGGGAGCCGCACAACCGGTCGTCGCTAGCAGCGCGAAGTAGGAAATCCGGGTACGCTCCGGTCCCGACCGGAGCGAAGCGTAGTGGAGGGACCCGCGGTTTCTTTTCCCCGGTACTTCTCACGGACATTAACTCTCGCGATCGGCGCGCGAAAGACGCTGGTTGCGAATTGCCTTGTGATCCAATCCCCGCAGGTTCTCAATGTTCTTGAGCACTTTCTGCATCGCCTCTACGATCGAGTCGATGTCGCTGCGCGGCCCGAGGAAGATCTGGTGTGGAAACCAGATTGCTTCCCGGTAGGCTGCCTTTTCTGCCTCTGGACAGCTGTACATGGTTTTCAGATCAAGCGGCTGCGGCCGGCCCCAACTCAGTGCGGGAAAATCGCCTGGATTGAGCGGGAACAGGGAACTGCGATAGACCGGCTCATAAAAGAGTCCGTCGCAGGGTATGCCTTCCAGTTGCAGAGCGGCTACAAAAGCAGCCCGAGGGATATCCTTCACTTGCTCAGAGAAGTATTTCAGCACAAAACCGTAGGGAGCCAGGGTCGTGATGCGGGGCTCCTCCTTTAAGAAGCCAATCCCGGGGGTCTTTGCCAGCTGTTGCTCAAAATAGGCCATGTTGGCCATGCGAATCACAGATTGATCGGGAAGACTTTCCAACTGAGCCGTAAGCAACGCCGCCTGAAACTCACCCAGCCTGTAGTTGAAGCCAATTGTCCGATGGTGAAACGTATCGGTGACACTGGCTCGGCCGGCGTTGATGTAGGTCTGTACGAGCTCGTGATATTCGAGATTATTAGTGAGCACGATGCCACCTTCACCGGAGGTGATCAGCTTGCTCGACTGGAAGCTGAAGGCGCCCAGGTCCCCGATCGAACCTGCGCCCTTTCCGCGCCACTTCCCGCCGTGAGCGTGGGCGCAATCTTCGACAATCTTGAGCGAGTGTTTGCGGGCGATCTCGGGCAGTGCATCCATGTCGGCGAAACGCATGCCCAGGTGTACCGGAAGAATGGCTCGGGTCTTCGGCGTGATGGCCGCCTCGGCGGCTGCGGCATCCATGCAATAGGTTTCAGGATCGACATCGACAAACACCGGCACTGCATTGACCAACAGCACTGGACCGACTGTGCCTTCCCAGGTGTACGCGGGGACTAGAACCTCATCGCCGGGTTGGATGCCAATGGCCTTGAGGGCGGCCTGGATGGCGACTGTGCCGGTATTTACGCATTGGCCATAGGCAGTATCGTGCAGCTTGGCAAAACCAGCGGCGAACCGGGTGGAGTATTTGCCTGGAAAAGGCTGCCCGCCCCAGGCTCGACTGCGTAACACGTCCAGCAAGCGTGTCTCTTCTTTGTCCGAGAACAACGGCCAAGGGGTGAACGGAGCAGTGCGTGCTGGACTGCCACCCAAAATTGCCAAATTTTCCATCGTTGTCTGCCTCAATTTAGCAGACCCACGATAACACACTAAGCGGTTTGAGGAAGAGGCCAGGTTTCTTCCTAACCCGCTTCTTCTATGACCGTCCGAAAACGAGAAAGAGATAACCACTCCCGCGACGACGTCCGAAGCCAGGGCCATACGCAGGCCAACGAATCCAGAGGGAGATCCGACCATAGGCGGTCCCACCAGGAAGCCCAAATAGCCAATGCTGGAGGCAGCCGCGATGCGCCGACCAAAAGCCGAAGGCGAAACCATTCCCTACAAAAGCGCGGAAACAGCTCTTCGCGCGGATGTTGCCGAACCGTGTTTCATCCTCAGCCGATTGTAATCGGCATCTTTCCCGATCCCGTCTGAGGCTGTACCATGCGAGAGATTCCCGGCGCACCCTAAGTAAGAGGAACCCAGATGCGAACGAGCATATTGGCAATCGGACCAGTCGTGGTGCTGCTGCTGTTGTCGTCGTGCAGGAAGCCGGGCAATACGAACGAAACAGCCGCGCCGGCCGCCGGTCCCCAGGATCCCGACCTGCAGGTAACGGCCGGCGGATACCACGGCCATCATTTCAGTGGTCCGGCTTATATTCCACGGTCTTCGTCGCTGGAGAACGGCACCACTGTCTACAACGTGACCTATGAGCAAGGGGTCACGGTGCTGAGCAAAGACGAGACCATGCGCCATTTGGTAGCTATTCAGCGCGATGGCAGTTACGTCTTTGATTCATCCGCCACCCAGATTGCCAGGTTGCAGCCCGGCGGCGTGCTTCTGCTTTCCGGCCTCGCGTTATGTTCCGTGGTCGATATAAAAAATACCAGCGCCGGTTACGTGATCAAGACCGAGCCCGCCAAAATCACCGACGCCATCAAGGATGGGCGACTGGAGGGCACCTACCAGGTCGATTTCAGCAAATTGCAGTCCACCGAGGGCATAGCAGATTTCGATGTGGACTTCTCTGGTTACAACTATCATGTCAAATTCACGCCTGCAGGCGACCGCCTGGACGTGCGAGCGACGATTAAATATGCAGGGAGCCAGGGCACCCTGGCCTACGAAGGGGTTGGATACATTAGTAACTTTGTTTCCAACATCAGGATGCAGATCAAAGATGGCCAGCTGACCCTTATCAGCTTTACCAACCAAAACCTGAGTGGACAGGTTGAGCTTAAATGGTTTGCGTTTGCTGCGGATGAGATGAAGTCCGGCTCCATGGCAAAAATCACTTCCTGGCCCGCTGAGCTCATAAAAAGTGCATCGCTCTCCCGGGCTGCTTATCACGCACCGATCCTGCTGGGTGCGCTGCCTTTCGATCTAAGGATCTCATTGGGTTTTAGCTTCATTCCCGACTTCACTTCCAAGGGCAGCGTATCTGAGGGCAGCAAGCTCATTAAGTACAGCGGCAGCGGCGGCTTCATTTTTGACGGCCAGACCAGGCCGTCCGGATCGATCCAGGTCGAGGGAGATGTGGCCGTGCAGGATAATCGAGTGGTGTCAGCGGGTCCGGTAGGTTTTACGGCGGCGACGGAAGCACCTCGGCTGGAGTTGATGATGGGCTGGCCGCCGCTAAGCCCGTCCGTCGCCGGCTATATTAACTTCATCGCCTCCTATGGAATTGTCACCAATGGAAAGGCCAGTCAACTCCCATGCCAGACCAACATCCTGGCTTTCAGCGTGAATGCGGGAGCCGCCTCTTCGTCGCCAAACACCTTCGCTGACTGGCTCCCCGGCCAGGGATCTCCCGCGGTCTCGCTGTGGCAGAAGACCATGAAGTCCGCGGGTGCTGAAGGCCTTATGTGCCCGGGCTAAAAATAGAACATGACGGTTACACTTCGCCAATATCTTCGTGCCAGATTTCTGGATAGTCACGAATGAAGGCTTCCATCATCGCCACGCAGTCCTGTGAGTCCAGATCGAGAATGCGCACACCGGCCTCGCGTAGCCAATCGAGACCGCCGGGAAACGTCCGGCTCTCGCCCACCACCAGGGTTGGGATGCCGAACTGGCGGACCAATCCGCTGCAATACCAGCACGGCGCCAGGGTCGTCACCATGATGACATCACGATAAGAACGCAATCGGCCTGCGCGGCGGAAGGCATCCGTCTCCGCGTGCACGGAGGGATCACCCTGCTGGACCCGTCGATTGTGTCCGGAGCTGAGCAGCTGCCCCTGGGTGTTGAACATTGCTGCCCCGATCGGCAACCCGCCTTCAGCCAGACCGCTGCGCGCTTCGCCGATCGCGACCGCCAGCATGGAAGCCCAATCCTGTTCCCCGTTCATTGGTCACCTCGTAGTGAGAATACGTCATGTAGCAACAGCATTGCCCAGCGAAGCATCCTATCGGCTGCTTCACGGAGAAAGGATTTTCAAATGATCAGACATACACACTTGAGAGCATTGCTACTTTGCGGCGCTACTCTTTTGTCCGCAGGCTGTAATAAGCAAGACGATTCCAAGGCAAATTATCAAACGGCTATCAACGACTACTACAAGGCTCATCCCGCTTGCATTTGGCAGGAGACGAAGAAGTTCCCGGTGCAAGCTGCGACTTCAGACGACGCAAAAACAGAAGGCTTCGACGCGCTCACCGATGCAAGTCTTCTCACCCGTACGACCGGAGAGAAGAAGGTCTTTATTGTCGCCTCCAAGCAGGTGAACAACTACGACCTGTCTGAGCAAGGCCGTTCCGCCTGGACGCCGGATACCACCCAGCCCGGATACGGCAACTTCTGCTTCGGCCATCGTACTGTGGATAGCATCGATAGCTTCACGACCGGGGTCAATGGTTCTGGTTCCAAGACAGCGCAGGTCAATTATCACTACAGCTTTGCCGACGTGCCGGCCTGGGCAAAAAACCAGGAAGTGCAAACTGCCTTCTCGTCCGCCGGCGCCGCTCTGGCGCACAGTCAGCCCGGCCAGGACTCACTGGTCATGAACGGCGATGCGTGGCAGGTAGCGAAATAAAGCAGTACCCGGATTTCCGACTTCGCAATGCCAGCAACGACCACGTATGCGGCTCTCCGTAAGAGGGCCGCACGGGGTACCTCAACGCCACGGTTCTCGACAGGAAATCCGGGGGAACAGCTTAACCATCCTTGCCGCCCTCAAGGATGGTTAAGCGACGGTCGATGTCTCCAGGCCAAACACGAGCAAGGAGCGCGCCGTAACCTCGTAGGAATCACCCACCTTAAAGAATCCCGTCTCGCTGTTGTCCGTGATGTTGGTATCGATCAACAACCTCCAGGAATCGCCGCCAGGACACTCGGGCAAAGTAAACTCCACCAGATCGTGATGGTCGTTGATGACGATCAACAGCGTAGCTTGCTTACCTCTTTGCCTGATTCCGGTCACCTGAGCCCGCCCATCCAGCAGCATGCCGAAGCAGCGCATGTTGGAATCGCCCCAATGCTCCTGTTCCATTTCTGAACCGTTGGCGTTAATCCAGGTAACGTCCTTGACTCCCAGCTCCTCGTTGTATTGGCCGGTGAGAAATAGATTGCGACGCAGGATGGGGTACCTATGGCGCATGGTGGTCAAACGCCGGGTAAACGCAACCAGGTGCTCGCCTTTTTCTTTCAAATCCCAATTCAGCCAACTGATCTCGTCGTCCTGGCAATAGGCATTGTTATTGCCGCTCTGGGTGCGGGCAAACTCGTCCCCTGCCAGCAACATGGGCGTTCCCTGGGCAAGCAGCAACGTGGCCAGGGCATTGCGCATCATTCGCTGGCGCAGCGCATTGATCTCGGGGTCGTCGGTCGGTCCTTCGACTCCGCAGTTCCAGGAACCGTTGTTGTCGCTGCCGTCCTTGTTATCTTCCCCATTTGCTTCGTTGTGCTTCTCGTTGTAGGTGTAGAGATCGTTCAGAGTGAAACCATCGTGAGCGGTAATGAAGTTGATCGACGCCCATGGTCTACGTCCCTGGTGATGGAAAACGGATGGCGAAGCACATAGGGTTTCGGTAAGGGCGGAGGGTGGGGCGTTGCCGAGCCAGAACTTTCGCGCTGTATCGCGGAATTTATCATTCCACTCCGCCCAGCCGGGAGGGAAGCCGCCCACCTGGTAGCCACCGGGACCGCAATCCCATGGTTCAGCGATGAGTTTCACCCTGGCCAGGCATGGGTCCTGGCTACAGGCCTTGAGAAAGCCGCTCTGGTTATCAAATCCATTTGGCTCTCGCGCCAGAATGGTTCCGAGATCAAAGCGAAAACCGTCGACCCGGGTCTGCTCCGCCCAATATCGCAGGCTGTCGGTAACCATCTGGATCACTCGTGGGTGACTGAGATTCAGCGTGTTTCCAGTACCCGTGTCGTTGATGTAATAGCGTGCATTGTCAGGCAGCAGGCGGTAGTAGCTCGCATTGTCGATGCCCTTGAACGAGAGTGTAGGACCGAGCTCATTGCCTTCCGCAGTGTGGTTGTAAACAACATCCAGAATGACTTCAAGCCCGGCGCTATGGAAGCGGGCGACCATTTCCTTGAACTCACGCAATGTGTGGCGCTTATCGTGCGCATAGCGCTTGTCGGGGGAAAAAAATCCAATGCTGTTATATCCCCAGTAATTGGTGAGGCCCTTCTCCAGAAGATGACTGTCGTTGATAAAGAAGTGAATGGGCAGCAATTCCACCGAGGTTACGCCCAGCTCCTTGATGTACTTGAGCACCGCGTCCTGGCCCAGGCCCTCATAAGTACCGCGCAGCTCCTCCGCCATGTTGGGGAAACACTTGGTATAGCCCTTGACGTGCATCTCGTAGAGAATCGTGTCGTCAAAAGGTACGCGAACTTCTGTCAGCACATCCTGACCGTGCCAGTCGAAGTTAGGATCGACGACCACGCACTTAGGCATGAAAGGCGCGCTGTCCCGTTCATCGAAGGTGGTGTCATCGCCCGACTCCATGTTGTACCCGAAGACGGCTGGATCCCATTTGAGCTCGCCGATATGAGCCAAAGCGTATGGATCAAGAAGTAGCTTGTTCGGGTTGAAGCGGTGACCGTTCTCAGGCTCGTAGGGTCCGTGAACGCGATAACCGTAAACCGTGCGGGGACGGACATCAGGGAGATAGCCGTGAAAGATCTGGTTGGTATATTCAGGCAGTTCAATCCGCTCCAGCTCGTTTTCGCCGTTCTCGTCGAAAATGCAGACCTCAACTTTGGTGGCGTGGGCAGAAAAAAGTGCGAAATTGGTCCCCTTGCCGTCCCAGGAAGCGCCTCGCGGGTGAGGAAGGCCTTCTTGTATAGCGGCGGTGCGCGGTTCAGTCATAGTCAATTCGGGCATCATGTGTCCTGTGCTACACGATCAGATTGAATGCAGTTAGGCAAACAAATGTAGAGTCAAGTAGATGCGGTTTATAGCGTTTTAGCTGGATGGCCTTCGCAGCTTACGTGTGGTGAACCAAATCGCTACGGTTTTGGTAGCGGTGTCAACAGACCCTGATCGCGCAACCACTGCTCCAGCAGCACGGGCCACAGGTCGAGCGCGGCGTTTCCCAATCCCATGCCGCTGCCGTGATCTCCATGGCGGAAGATATGCAGTTCAGCCGGTACGCCGGCGGCGATCAAGGCATTGTAGAAATCGACGCTGGCGCTAATTGGCACGGTCCGGTCATCGGTGGTGCTGTAGATAAAGGTGGTCGGCGTTTGCGGGGTAACGTGACGGCTGGGCGTATATTTCTCTTCGTCCAGCTTGCACGTTTCAGGCGGGATGCTCGGAATCCGCGAGCAGTACGTGATGTAGTTTCCACTGGGCTGCATGGCGTTCAGCCAGGGATAGCCGAGGACGAGAAAATCGGGCCGGTCGCTGAGCCGTTCGACTGGGTCGCCGGCATCGGGTTTACCGGCGTCGAACAGCGTGCCTGTGGCTGCCGTCAAATGACCTCCGGCAGAGAAGCCAATCATGCCAACACGATCCGGGGAAAAACCATCGGCTGCAGCGAGTGAACGCACCAGCCGCACCGCCCGTTGTGCATCTTGGAGCGGGATGGGGTAGAGATATTTCGCACCCAGCCGGTACTTGAGCACGAAGGCGGTCATCCCGCGAACGGTAAACCAATCCGCCACCTGTCGTCCTTCGAGGTTGCTGGCCAGGCCGAGGTAGGCTCCGCCCGGAGCGACGATCACAGCGGATCCGGTATTTCGTCCTTTTTGAGGAAGAAACACGGTGAGCGTGGGCAGGTCTTCCGCGTTGGTGCCCGCTATTTCGGAAGCGCCGGCCGGCCACAACTGCACCGTAGAGATGCCAAGGCCAGGATCGAGCGTAGGTTCGGTTTGGGCGGATCCCAAGGTTGCTGTCAACAGAAAAAGTGCTGGTAAAAATTGGTATCTCTTCATTCCTGCTTCTTCTCCGCTGCGCTTTCAGCACAAGTGGATGACTTTACATGCTGTACCAGTCGCGCCACAAACGGTTGAGAAAACGCCGGGCTTTTCCTCGATACTCACACACCCTCGTTAGCCCTTGAGGTACGGCTGTCCTGCCCGGTTCTAATTTTGCCCACGCGGCCAAGTCACAACATCGAAACCTGGGGTATCGCACTCCCTGCGCTCGAAGGGGCACGACCCCCCTCGAAAGGATCGTTCCTGCCTCCTCTCTTACGGTGGTTTTAGCGGATTTCGGCTATGTAGGGCCCAAAAATCCGCATTTGGCGTGAATCTGATCCATTCCATTTGGTTGCTTCAATTTGGCCCCATTGAGGGTTTCGTTGCAGATGCACGAACCGCTACCTTCAATTCGAAAGGTGGTTCGCCCCATGCTGAGCGCTAACTTTGCTGTCGATCCGATCAGAACATTTCCCGGTATCGCTCCCCCGAAGATGCAAAGCCAACTACTCAAACCCGCGGTCGTCCGGCCCGCGCATGCACTCACTGTGCTCGAAGCCGGCACCTACGGGACTCGCATGGCGAAGCACTACTATCTGGCGAGCGCGCCTACCATCCGGGTAAAGACCCCGCAACAGGCGAACCTGGCTGTTACCCGGCTGCGCTCCGAGAGGGGACTGCCCGACAGGACCACACCATTTCCTTACGAACCTGCCTTCGCCGTGCAGGTGCAGTTGAAGCGCGTGGCGCCGGTGAAATCCTGGCTAGGTGGGCGATTCACCGCGCTCGACGCCGTTCAGGAGGAGGGAAGCGTCAGCATCATCGATCTGAAGCAGGAACCCTCGATGTATCTGGGAAGCGCCTTCGATATGGTGCAGTTCTACATCCCCCGCATCGCCCTCGACGAGTTTGCAGATGAGAATCATGGCTCCAGGTGCGAAACCCTGAGCTGGCCCTCGGGACAGGTCGATCCCGGGCTCAAGAATCTCGCCTCGTGTCTTTTGCCGGCGCTCGAGGAGGCGTCCTTTTTGAGCGAACTCTATGTGGATCACCTGGTGTTTGCCGCGCGCGCATACATCGCCCGCACCTACGGCGGAGTCAAAATTGCACCTTCAATGGTGCGCGGAGGGCTGGCGCCCTGGCAGTTGAATCGTGCTCTCGAAATGCTGAAGGCAAACCTCGATGGACAGATTGGACTCTCCGAGGTGGCGCGTGAATGCAAGTTGTCCGTGAGCCATTTTGTGCGGGCGTTCAAGCAGGCCGTAGGTCAGCCTCCGTACCGCTGGCTGCTGCAGCAGCGCATCGATGCCGCCAAGGAACTTCTGCTTCATTCAGGGCTGCCCATGGTAGAGATTGCGCTTAAATGCGGATTTGCCGATCAGGCATGTTTTATCCGGGCATTTCGTAAGTTACTCGATACCACGCCCGGGGAGTGGCGGCGGATGCGTTTGCAGTAAAGCCCGTCAGACGAGAGCGGCAAAACGCGAAGCCGCTCTCTCTGACAGAATCTGCTCTCAATCAAGAGTGTCGACAATTTCTCCCAGGAACCAGGCTCGCCGTTCCGTCTCGTCGATCCACACCTCGATGAGGCTGGTCGTTGCCACATCGTTATGTCGATCGCATACTTCATGAGCGGAGCGGAGCGATGCGGTCAGTTTACGATTATCCGCGAACAGTTCACTCAGCATCGCTTTCGGTGCCACGTGCTGTTCGTTATTGTCCTTGAGCCGCTGATAAGAGGCAATTTCGCCGATGGAGTGGATCGTGATGGCGCCCAATTTCCGGGCCCGTTCTGCGACCGGGTCGGTCATGGCAAAAATCTGATCACCCTGCTCATCGAGGAGCAGATGATAGTCGCGGAAGTTCTTGCCCGTCATGTGCCAATGGAAGTTCTTGGTCTTCAAATACAAGGCGAAGCAATCGGCCAGCAAATGGCGCAACTCGCCTGAAATCTCTTCGACTGCCGCATGATCCAGTTGCCCGACATTCTTAATGGAAGAAGCCTTGTCGCTCTTGCTGTCTGTCTTCTCTGCTGTTGCCATTACTCTCTCCTTCCGTCCCGTCAGAGACGTCCATAGATAAGGATGCTCGCGCGCATGAAACGCGTTTGAATTTCCTGGACTCAGCCCTTTTTAAATCCAGTTCCACTGTGCGGCTCTTGCGAAGACCTATTTAAATTTGATTACGTGAAAATCAACCGCCGTCTCTGAGAGAAGTCTTGCTGCTTAGAGACGTGATGCCCCAGCGCTTGCAGCAATAAAGGCAAAATCTGAGCAAGCAATAACAAGATGACCGGCCCCTATGCCCGTACGATGAAACCGAAATGCGTCCGGGGAAATCAAAACGAACCCACGAAGCACTGATGTCCAGCGGCTCACCTACATCTCGGCCAGGCCGTTTGCGGAGGTGCTGGCAAGACTGGAAAGCAAAGTTGGGAGACGCGGGCGAGCGCAAAGCCGCCCTGGATCTCGGCGATAAAGTTGAGGCTCTCTTAGCCAAAGCATCCAACCCCGGACGTTAGTCCGTGAGGCGGGTGTGCGTGTCCCGGACTTTGGTCCGGGGAATCGGGGGTGTAGCCCCGGACTTCAGTCCGGGGAAGCGGATTTTCAAACCCTCTGCTATATAAATCGGGGCTTTTAGCCCTGGTGGCAACTGAATGAGAGCAAGGGAAGAGCATGCCTGAAATCGAACAGTACGACGCGGTTGTGCTGGGCACCGGAGAAGCAGGGAAGTACATGGCCTGGCACCTGGGCGGAAGTGGTAAGCGTGTTGCCGCCATCGAGCGCAAGTACTTGGGAGGCGCTTGCCCGAACATAGCGTGTCTGCCTAGCAAGAACGTGATCCACAGTGCGCAG
>CAZSUK010000578.1:0-4370 GCA_964609355.1 uncultured Acidobacteriaceae bacterium
AGACTTGAGAGGGGAAATACGCTGCCAGGAATGTTTAAAAACGAAAAGGCGTGTCCGTTTCTGAACACGCCGCCGGTATGCCACGGGCCAGGACAGATGGTACTATCCCGACGGGAGTCAAGAGATGGAACAGACAAAACCTAAACTGCCGAGCGAAGCCATACAGCTCTACAACGAATTCATTCATGGCGAAATCAGTCGCCGCTTCTTTATGGAAGGCTTGCAGCGACTGGCGGTAGGCGGCCTGGCAGCGGCCACGATGATCGATGCACTGATGCCGAATTACGCTCTGGGCCAGCAGGTCTCGCGCACCGACGATCGCATCAAGGCCACCTACGAGACCGTGCCCTCCCCGCAGGGCAACGGAAGTATCAAGGGATATTTCGTACGGCCTATCAGCGCCGACACCCGCTCTGAGACGGTGACGAAACTGCCCGGCATTCTCGTCGTCCATGAGAATCGCGGCCTGAATCCGCATATTGAAGACATCGCGCGGCGGCTTGCCCTGGTCAACTTCATGCCATTTGCGCCCGACGGGCTCACCTCTCTGGGTGGCTATCCCGGCGACGACTACAAAGGTGGCCAGTTGTTTAACAAGGTCAACCAAGAAAAGTTGTTCGAGGATATGGTGGCCGCGGCGATGTGGTTGAAGGCGCGTCCTGACTGCACGGGAAAGATCGGCGCCACCGGCTTCTGCTTCGGGGGCTCAACTGCCAACAAGCTGGCGGCGCGGCTAGGACCAGACTTGGCGGCCGCGGTGCCATTCTATGGCGGGCCTCCTGCCACGGAAGAAATCCCGAAGATTAAGGCTGCGGTTTTGGTGCATCACGGGGAGCTCGACACGCGACTGGTCCAGACGTGGCCGGCTTACGACCAGGCCCTGAGCGCGGCGCACGTACCCCATGAAGGTTATATCTATCCGGGCGCAGTGCATGGCTTCAACTGCGACGCAACGCCGGAACGGTACAACAAAGCCGCAGCCGACTTAGCCTGGCAACGCACGATCGACTGGTTCAACAAATACGTGCGCGTCTGATTCATCCAGATCCAGAGACATAAATCGAGCATTTGGGGGGCTCGCTTTTCTGCGCGCCCTCCACGTTGAAGGCGGACCGCCTTAGAATGAGCCGGAGGACGAACCATTGCTAAAGCCGCCCAACGACCCCAGGGAAACGACCATCCTGATCGTTGGAGCAGGGCCCACCGGCCTGACCCTTGCTTGTGACCTGGCGCGTTGCGGCGTCAATCTCCGCATCGTCGATAAGGTACCGACCTACTTTGCCGGATCCCGCGGAAAAGGGTTGCAACCCCGCAGTCTCGAAGTCCTGGAGGACTTGGGAATCGTCGACGAGATCCTGGCCAACGGACGCTTCCACCTTCCTTTCCGCGGCTACGACGGCGCCACCGTCCTTGGCGACCTCGACATGCACGAGGGCCGCCAGCCCACGCCCGAAGTGCCTTATGCAAGCAGTCTCATCATTCCCCAATTCCGCGTCGAAGAAATATTAAGGAAGCGCCTGGCGGAGAGGGGAGTGCACGTCGAGCTGGCGACTGAATTAGTCGACTTAGAGCAGAATGACGAGATGGTGACCGCCACCCTCGAGCGCGGCGGTCTTCGCGAACAGGTTGCGGCCCGGTATGTAGTAGGCGCAGACGGAGGACGAAGCTTTCTCCGCAAACACCTCAACATCGGCTTTGCCGGCGAGACGTGGAAAGACGAGCGCATGCTGGTCGGAGACGTTCAGGTGGACGTACTTGATCGCGACCATTGGCATTCCTGGCCTAAACACAAAGACGGTTGGGTCGCGCTCTGTCCGCTACCCTCAACCAACTCATTTCAGTTTCAGGCGCAGATTCCACCCGAAGAGCCAGATGAGCCGTCGCTCGAACGCTTTCAGCAAATCATCGATGAGCGTACTGGCATGCCTGACCTCCGCCTGCACGATGCGACCTGGCTCTCGCTCTACCGGGCTAACGTAAGAATGGTCGATGGCTTTCGTTTGGGCCGCATTTTTCTGGCTGGCGATGCTGCCCACGTTCACTCACCCGCAGGCGGCCAGGGCATGAATACCGGCATGCAGGATGCCTATAATCTCGGCTGGAAACTAAGCGCGGTCCTGGCCGGGGCGCCTGCCTCACTGCTCGATACCTACGAGGAGGAGCGGCTTCCCATTGCGGCCTGGTTGCTTGGCGCCACCACTAAGCTACATCGCCAGGTATTTCGGTCAAACGCGGATCTTCACCGCGACGAACAATTCCTGCAACTCGCGTTGAACTATCGAGGATCCTGCTTGGCCCAGGGCGATGCATCGCTCTCAACCACACTGCAGCCAGGGGATCGCGCCCCGGATTCACCGCTCGAAGATCATCTGGGCAATCCGGTTCGCTTGTTTGATCTTTTCCGAGGCCCCCATTTCACTCTTCTGGAATTCACGTCCAAAGCAAACACGAATCCCGGAGCGTGCGATCCCGCCATACCCCGCTATCAGATCCTCCGCAGCGGCGAGACACCTTCGCGGGAGTGGCAGCTGTCGGGTAGAGACGAACATATCTGGAAGAGCTACGGCGTTCGATCGGATGCGGCGTTCCTGATCCGGCCCGACGGATATATAGGCTTCATCGGACGGCAGGGAACCGCGCCTCAGGTGGAAAAATATCTGCAAGCGGTTGCTATGCGGCCGGTTGCCTGAGTGCAACCGGCCCAGTGTTGCTCAGGCAAGTGAAAGCTCGGCCCCTTGTGGCTGGGGGATACCCAGTGCTGTTTCTATCAAGTCGGCGGCCAGATCCAGTCCGTGAGTTTGTGATATGACCCTCTGCATATGACAGGCTCGGGCCTGGTAGCTTCGATTCGTTCGTACTTGCTGAATCAGTTCTGAGAGCCGCTCTACTGTCAGGTCCTCAAGTTCAACGAATTCGCCTACGCCGTGGTAAGCAATCCTGGAGGCCACACCCGGCTGGTCATAACCGATGGGTATCGCGACCATGGGCACTCCTTGCGCTAACGCCTCCAGCGTTGTATTCAGCCCTGCGTGAGTGACACAAAGCACCGCCCGCTTCAGCAGATCGATTTGAGGAGCCGATCGTACAACCAGTGTGTTGGATGGAATTGGTCTCAGATCGTCGAGAGTGACATTGTCGCCTGCCGACAGAACCACCTGGATTCCAGGAATGTTTCCTACGGCGTCCAGGATCGTGCGGTACACAAATTCCATGCCATGGACCAGCGTTCCCATGGATGCGAAAATCAGTGGCTCTCCCGTCAATTTGTCCCACGGGAAGGGGATCCTCTTCCTTCCTTTATTGTCGTGAAAAGGACCCGCATAGTGAAACTGCGCCGGCCAGCGCGTGTCCGGGTAATCAAATTCCCTGGGCGTCTGCGAGATAACGGCGAGCTTGGATGTAGTTGCGGTGGGGTCGTTCCAATCGATCTTCAATCCGGCTTTCGCCGCGTACGGCTTCGCGATCTCGACCAGGGGAGCGATTACCTCGCCGACTGCCTTGAGTCCTTCCATATTGCGCGCAACTGCTTCCGGAGTAGCCTCGTGCTGCCAGCTGAAAAGGCAGGCTGGTGTCGTTCCGGAATAATCCACGTGCAACACATTCCAAATGTGCACGTAGGGTATGTTCAGGTGCATCGCGACCAATTCGACATAGAAGTAGATCGTGTCCAACACCAGCGCTTCGACAGCGGTCTCAAGAATCTTTGCCGGCAGGTGCTCAAGAGTGGCCTTAAGCAGACCGGGTGTCAATTCGCGTATCGAGTGTCGCACTACTTCTTCCCCATGCAGCTTGGCAACGGAGGACCAGTTTTGAGCAATGGAACCGGCTGGATACTCTTCTTCGCAAAAGGTTACGAAGTTCAGATTAGCCGGACGGAGCACCGGTTCTGCATCCGGAAGAGTAATGAATACAATCTCATTTCCGCGCGATTGCAGCTTGCGCGCGAGCGCAGTCATAGGATTTAGGTGCCCGAATAGCGGTAGGCTCAGAAAACCGATTTTCATAGTTGATCCCTTTCTGGAGTTGAATGTCCCTCGAATACAGCTCGGACGATCGTGTGAGTTAAAACACGGTTTGAGGGTCCATATTCCCGCTGCGGGCGGGAGGGACGGTTCTCGTTTTGGCCATCCCAGCGAAAAATTTTCTGCAATCAGAGTCGGACTGTCCATTTCGCCCCCTCAGAATCGACTTATATGTGGAGGTTGGAAAATGACGACCGGTGATGTGGTGGTTGACGTCAGTCAGGATTGGGCACTTGCCTGCAATGTCCAGCAGCGGTTTATGCAGGGCCTCGGCAGGAACAGGGGCTCTGTGGACTCGAGTGCACGGTGCCGCCAACTTCATGCCCTCGGCGGCGATTGCTACGATTT
>CAZSUK010000579.1:0-22570 GCA_964609355.1 uncultured Acidobacteriaceae bacterium
GCGTTGGACTAACCGGTCGCTCAAATAGCCACCGGCAAGATTGCCGCCTATACCCAGCAGGAAGGGAAACGACGCTACGATGCCCATGTTTGCCAATGAAATGTGCGCACCGTTCACCATCCAGGTGGGGAACCAGGAAAAATAGAACCAGCTTGCCCAGCCATAGAATCCATAGGCGGCAACGATGAGCCAGAGCTGCCGTAAGGCGAGCAGCTTACGCCACGGAACTCGGTGATGGAGAGATCCGCCCGTCTCACCGATCTCCTCCAATTCCGTTCGCGTGATCCAAGGCTGAGCGGCGGGGCGATCATGGAACCACCTCCGCCAAACCACCGTCCACACCAGCCCTAACGCACCCAGCACCCAAAAGACGGCACGCCAACCGAAGCGCATCTGCAACGGAACAAGCAAAAGGGGCGCGAGCGCGGCGCCCAACCGGCTCGCCGCCCACACCACTCCTTGACTGCGCGCCCGCTCCTGCCTGGGAAACCAATGAGGGATGACGCCGGCCGCATTGGGATAAGCGCCAGCCGCGCCCACCCCAAAGAGAAAGCGAGTGACAAAGAGCTGCCAGAAAGAGCGGCACCAACCGGTGAGCGCCGTAAAGATCGACCACCACGCGGCGATGCGGGTAAGCTCGCCCCGTTGTCCGTAGCGATCGCCTAGCGCCCCGGAGGGGATTTCGAAAACGGTATTCGCAATCACATACGAACTCAGCACCCATCCCCACTTCACCGGCGTAAGCTGAAGTTCGCGCTGCACACTTACACCGGTCACGGCGATGGCAAGCCGATCGAGGAAGGTGATGATCGAGACTGCACCCAGAAGCGCGAGCACGCCATGGCGCTTCTTCACCGCGCTAGAACTCCTGATTGCGGGCGGA
Source organism: uncultured Acidobacteriaceae bacterium (assembly GCA_964609355.1). GTDB lineage: Bacteria > Acidobacteriota > Terriglobia > Terriglobales > Acidobacteriaceae > PALSA-350. The sequence continues at coordinate 884 of CAZSUK010000579.1, forward strand.
GGACTGCAGCAGGTCGCGGGTTCGCAGTACCGCCAGCTCGGGGCTGGAGAGCACGGGAACTGTCAATGCTCCCTCAGGCATGGCCTGCAGCACGCGCGCCATGGACGCCTGCGCCAGCACCACCAGCTCAACTTGCGCCGCCAACTTGGTAAGCGCCTGGCTTACGATGCCATCGTGCGTAGCTGTATCGCCCGCGAGGACGGCCTCGAAGGCGCCCTCACAGAGCGATGCCTCGATCACCGTTTCGCTGCCCGCGGCCGCGCTCTTTTCGCGCAATAACGCGATCGTAGGCTCGAGGGTGGTGCGCAGCGTCGCCAGTACTCCGATGCGCTGCGCCCGGCCGACCGCCTGTTCCGCCATCGCATCGTCGACGCGAACCACCGGAAAAGGAAAGAGCCTGGCCGCCAGTGAAACGGCCGGCCCGATCGATGAGCAAGTGACGAGCATTCCGTCAACGCCGATGGCAGCAGCCGATTCGACCATCCCGATCAGGCGGCGCACGGTCACTTTCTGCAGCGTGCCGGCGGAGATGGTCTGCTTGATCAGACTTTCATCCACCATGTGAAAAGTGGCCGTTTCGGGCAAATGCTGCTTGCACAGTGAGGTAAACAACGGGGTCAGTGTCGGGCTGGTATGCAACAACGCGAGGGTGGATGGCAAGCTATGGCCGCCTTTCATCAGGGGTGAAGTGCCGCAGGGAACCAGATTACTCCGCTGGAGAAGCTCGCACCCTCTTCGCACCGCCGCCTGTCAAAAGTACCGCGCTCTCTGCTATCTTGTCGCGGTGAATCCTTCGTTTCTGGCAGTCGCCCTGCTCGCTTTCACGCCGCTGCTGTCGGCTCAGTCCCTGGACACGGCGGCCAATACGACGCGCCAACTGGCCAAAGTCCGCGCTGAGACTGCGCCCGCGAATACTCGCGTCCGTTTTCACAGCGACTGGAATTCCCTCGCCCAGTACCGGACGCCCGAGTGGTTTCGCGACGCCAAGTTCGGCATTTTCATTCACTGGGGCGTGTACTCTGTTCCGGCATTCGGAAACGAGTGGTACTCCCGCAACATGTATGTTCCTGGGAATAGGGCCTTCGAGCATCACATCGCTACGTACGGCCCGCAAACAAACTTTGGCTATAAAGATTTCATTCCGCTCTTCAAGGCCGAGCGGTTCGATCCCAGTGCGTGGGTCGATCTCTTCGTCCAGGCGGGCGCGCGCTATGTTGTCCCGGTGGGTGAGCACTGCGACGGCTTCGCCATGTACAACTCCGACATCACTGAATGGAACGCCGCCCGCATGGGGCCGCACCGCGATGTGGTTGGCGAACTCGAGGCCGCCACGCGTGCCCGCGGACTCCGCTTCGGCGTCTCTTCGCACACTGCCGAGCATTGGTGGTGGTATGGCCGTGGCCGCTCCTTTGCTTCCGACGTCCGCGATATGCCGCCGAAAACCGAAAGCCTCTATGGCCCGGCTTCGGCGATGAACCTTCCCGGCCCCGACGGTGTCACCAACGACGAGAAGGAGCCCGATCCCAATCATCTGGAAGCGTGGCTCGCACCCAACCAGACCTTTCTCGACAACTGGCTGGCTCTCTCCAGCGAAATCGTCGACAAATACCATCCTGACTTCATGTATTTCGACTGGTGGATCGGCCAGCCCGCACTCCAGCACGCCCTGCAGCAGTTTGCCGCTTACTACTACGATCGTTCCGCGGAGCGTAACCAGCAGCCTGTGCTGACCTACAAGCAGGAGGCCATGCCCGCCAATGCGGCCACCCTCGACATTGAGCGCGGAAAACTCGACACTCTTCGCCTGTTGCCCTGGCAGACTGACACCTCGGTTTCCATTCACTCCTGGGGTTTTGCGGAACACGACGAGTACCGCACCGCCAAATCTCTCATCCATCAACTCGTCGATACGGTGGCCAAGAACGGCAATCTGCTGCTCAACGTCGGTCCGAAATCCGATGGCACCATCACCGAAGAAGCACGCACGGTCCTGCTGCAGATGGGCGCGTGGCTGCACATAAACGGTGCGGCTATCTATGGCACCAGACCCTTCGCCGTATTTGGCGAGGGACCAAGCAAGACGCCCAAAGATGCAATGGAAATGAACCACGATATCCAGGTCTATACAGCCCAGGACGTCCGCTATACGATCTCAAAATCCGGCGCGATGCTTTATGCCACGGCGCTTGGTTGGCCGGTGGACGGCAGCCTCACCCTGCATACCTTGTACTCCGGAAACCCGTATCTTCCCGGCCGCATTTGCGGCGTCACTCTACTGGGGACCGGCCAATCAATCGCCTCTCGTCAGGATTCCGATGGACTTCATTTGGCCCTTCCGGTCTCCGCGCCCAGCGCCCTTCCACATGACCTTGCCTACGTCTTCGCCATGCCCACTCATTGCATTTCTTAATTCAGGCTGTCGACAGGTTGGTCCGGGGTTCAAGTGACCTGGCTGACGCCACAGTTGCAAACCAGCGATGCGGCTGTTGGCCAGGTGATCGATCAGAAGCAGGTTGCTGAGTAAAAACCATTTGGCTAAGTCCTTTGTTTCATGAAGGTGTCCAACATTTTTAATTAATTAATTTGGCCATCTTGGATCTTTCGTGGGTGATTACTGCTCCCAAGCGGCAGGTAAGGACCAGTACCAGACCCCTTTGACTCCATCTTTGGCGCTGTGAACGCCCAGATCGAATTTGGCGCGGCGCAGGGTCCGGATGCAAACGCCATCCCGCTCGGCTGCGGTCTCGATTCTGCCTTGCGTTTCGCTTCCATTCTGTAGGTACTCGCGGAGCCATTCGCCGGCAAATCTGCGTTTAGGGAGGCCTGCGCCGGTCGGGCGGTCGGCCAGCATTTCCTCGCGGGTTAGCTTGCTGAGACCGGTCCAGGAGAAGTTTCCAGCATCATCGATTCTGTACGAGAGTGAGGGTGCGAGAGGCCCCAGGTTTGACTTGATCTGCAACAAAGCCGGCTGTGATGGTGCGTCAGGGGAACTGCCGGCGAGAAACTCGGTGCGGAGGGCGGCGGAGATCTCGATCGATCCCTGGCTGCGATGGGCCGGTCTGCCTGGGCCGCGTTTGCTGAGATGGCGAATGAGAAGAATACAGCAGTCCTGCTTCTCCGCCAGGCGGCCGAGCTTCTCCAACATAGGAAGGGTTTCAGCGGGCTGATGGAGATCGATGCCCGTGCCAGAGTAAATGTCGAGTGAATCGAGAATCACGAGGCGGGCATGGGTTCGCTGGAGCGCGTCTTCGAGGAGAGACGTATCGCGGACGTTCAAGGAGGCAGATGGCGCGGTGAGGACCCCGCGCAAGACTGCGAAACGCTTGGGGTCTCCATGGAGCCCAACAAAGCGAGGGAGAATGACTTCCGAACTGTTGTGCTCCATCGAGGCGTACAAGACAGTGCAAGGTTCGAGTTTTTCGCCGGTGATTGGGGCGCGGCCACGGCTTAGAGCGGCCGCGATGGTGAGCGCGATCCAGGTTTTACCCGATCCAGGCACTCCGGAGATCATGGCTAAGGTCCCGCATGCGAGCCTATCCTGCCATAGCCATTCGACGGGCCGGGGCTGGAGGTCGCAGAGATAGACGAGGCCCCCGCCGGCATTTGGTTCTGCGGGTAATGGGAGCGGGGGGAGCGGGCGAACGTCTCCCGGTGAGTCTTCCTGCGGGCCGGGGACATCGGCAACGTTGGCTGTATCCTGATTGTTCGGTGTTGTGAGCGGATGCTCCGTTGAGGAAGGAACCTCTGGCTGCGACCTGAAGGAGTGGCCGTAGAAGATTGGACTGTGCGTGTTATTCCCGTCGATGGTCATTTACTTCACTCCGCTTGTGGAACCGGCTCCTGGGTATTTGCACTTTTGAGTGCTGTGCAAGAAACAGTTGGCTGCTTGCGCGGTGATTTCCGCTCTCCGCAGGCGCGCCCTCGCGGGGACGCAGGAATGCTGCGGACAGGCGTAACCCGTCACTGCAATTGTCACTTTACTGTTTGCTACACCCAAGTCATCAAGCTGACGAGCAGCTGATGCTTCCCGGTGGTTGGCGGCAGAGCACGGGCAGAGTACACCATTGCAAGGCCATTCAGCGCCGTCATGGCAAGGCGGGCCGACGTCTGGATCCTATTCTCACAATAGTACGGTTTTTGGACGGCGTCGAGAGGGTAAGATGATTTTTTTGGTAACCATGACAGGCACTTTCGTCATAGGCCGACAGCAAGCGCTACCTTCAGGCAGCTAAAACTACTGCAAGAGGTATGCTGCTCGATGCTGTCCTGTATCTCTCCCGAACTCACCGGTTGGGGCAAGTGAGAGCATTACCCTGAGTCATCAATTGACGGTCACCAGCAATCTAAGCGCAGAACGTGTGGGGGGCCAGATTTACCGTCGATGATGTCCGTCTCAACCACAGCCTGGAAATTGGATTTTCCACGGCACTGAGGCTGGCTTGCAACTTTAGCCATCAGAGAACCGGACGTGATCGATTCGCTTGCTGCGAGGCTCCCGTCGTTGCCCAATCCGGCTGCTATAAGCACCGGAACACCCGTTGTTGCATCGTCTAACCTGGCTACTATCCCATAGTCGCTCTTCCATTCGGACATAGGGACCGAAAAATCTATCTTCCACGAAACCCCCGCAGGTTGTTTCGCATCGACAATCGACGCGATGGGGTCTGTGTTCGGGCCCAACGGACGAACTACTTCGATTCGATAACGCAGACCCTGGGTCAGCCGGAGCGTCCACTTGTTGTCTGCGCCACCAATCAAGATGACAGGCTGCATCCGGAGATCCGTGAATGAAGTCTGTTCAGCTCCAGCAATCCGAAACGCAATTCCCATTCTTCCCAGTACGCTCGCCATCGAAGTGATAACAGTCGCATCATCCATAGGGATTACCTGCCGGTGAAGGACAAGATCGGAGAACTTCTCCCCTCCCGAGGGCGGCACTGCATACCCATGGATGTTGTGCGTCCCCAGGCAGATAAGAACGGGCGCTTTCGTGTGCAGGAAGCCATCCCAGACCTGGGGAATCTTGTTCTGTGATCTGCTTCTCCAAATCGCCCAACTGCCGGTGAGGGTGCCCAGCAGGAGAACCGGAAGCAAAAAGGCGAGCCAGCGCTCGCGGGCAGATTTTCCAGGCGCCTTCTTCACCGTGGTATCCGGCTCGTCACCAGCGGTCAAATCCGGTTCAACCGGGGCGATAGAAGGGCTCTCCAAGGGTAATGAGATCTCCACCGCTGAAGGCTCTTTGCCAAGCGAATCGGAAGCTGCAATTTGCTCAACGCCCTCTTCTAGTATGACTGGGCGAAGCCTGAATTCCGGCACATAGGCACCCCTTGGAAGCTCGATTTGAATGCGATGAGCAAATCGGGATTCCTGATAAAACTGGCCTATTCGCTTACGCACCTCGTTGGCGGTGACGCGCACGATGGAGTCTTCGCCAGTAGGGTAATCGTTAGGGCGATCGAACACGCTGATCCCAATAGTTCGCTCCTTAAGCTGGCCGGCGTTGCCCGAGAGCGTCTGTAACACGACATAGCTCAGAAAGCTCTTGCATCGATTGCTTTGAGCAAAAATGGGCGCCGTGAGCATCAGGTCCAGTTCAGACCTGATGGCCGTCTGAATTTCCGCACTAAATTCGCTGCTCGCAGATCCTGTTGCTCCGCTTCTGTTTGCATTCGGCACGTAGCAATTCACCCCGGTTCGCTTGTCAGACGTCGTTAAAACGTTAGCAGATAGCTCGTCTGCTGTTTAACCGTCCATCCTACGCTGCTCGATACAGAAGGTTTATCTTCGCCTGCACCCTTAACGTAGTAACCCGGAACGGTTCCGAACCTTGCATTCAAGGAAACCGTACGCCTATGGTTGCCCCGATTTCTATCAGAAAATATTTCCCGTTTGAAAAGCACGGCGGTCGACTTTGGAGGATGACGTAAATGGTATTGAGAAGGGTTGCTCTTTTCTGCGTTTTCGCGCTTCTTGTCGTAAACATAGCTTTTGGACAGGTGGGAGCAACCGGCACCATCCTGGGTACGGTAACCGACAGCACCGGCGCCGTCCTTCCAAACGTCAAGATCACCGTCACCAACACGGCAACGAACGCAGCCTTTAAAACCGAGAGCAACTCTGCCGGCGACTACACCGCGCCATCGTTGAACCCTGGTTCGTATACGGTTTCCGCGCAGATAACCGGTTTTGAGAAGACCGTCACCGCCCCTTTCATATTGGCGGTTGACCAGAAGGTCCGTATTAATTTGACCTTGACCACGGGAGCGGTGACGGAAACGGTGCAAGTGACTGCGCAAGCGGTGAACCTGGATACGGACACGGCCGCTTTGTCTCAGGAAATGAGCGGGGATCAGGTGGCCGCTCTTCCGTTGAACGGGCGCAACTTCATGCAATTGCTGCTGGTGGGCGCCGGTGCGGTTACGGTAGGTGGCGAGCAAGGCACCATGCGCCAGGGCGAAGGCAACGCGGTGAGCATCAACGGCGGCCGTCCCGAGGGTAACAACTACACCCTGGACGGATTGGTAAATACGGATCAGGCGTTGAACACCCCGGCGGTGATTCTCTCCCAGGATGCGATCGGGGAATTCAAGGTGCAAAGCGGCATCTACCCAGCCGAGAATGGATTCGGAGCCAGCCAAGTTAACCTGGTTACCAAAAGTGGGACAAACTCGCTTCACGGGGCTGCTTTCTGGTCAAACCGGAACAACGCCTTCGACACCTTGCCCTTCCCTACCGCGACCGATTACATCGCTGGGGTAAAGACCACGAATCCGGTTCTGAAATTGAACCAGTTCGGGTTCGAGGCCTCCGGCCCCGTGTATATCCCAAAACTCTACAACGGACGTAATAAAACCTTCTGGATGGCCAACTACGAAGGCTGGCGCATGGATAACGGACAGAGGGTGCAATCAGTTATTCCTACCCAGGCGGAACAGGCGGGCGATTTTTCGCAGACGACTTATCCAGCCGTGAGTGGCCTCCCGGGCGGACCGCTGCCGGCCTATGGGACGCCAACCTGCACCGCAGTGCAAAATGCCGGCTACGACTGCCTGCCGGCGGACCCATTCACCGGATTGAATGACTGGGGAACACAGGTTCCGGCCTCTGCGCAGACGGCTCGGATAGGGCAGGTGGCGGTGGCCAATAAATTCTTTCGACCACCGACGGTTCCCGGCAACCCACCCGAGGGGGTGGTTAATTTCATCGATAATATTCCCGGCCCATTGACCATGAACCAGCAGACCTACCGCGGGGACCAACTCCTGGGCAAATATGGCGCGGTCTTCGGCCGCTACACTCACGCCAAATACGTGAATAGCAATCTGTACAACTCGATGTCCGTCGACTACGGTATCGAGGAATATTTCCAAACCGAAGACAGCTGGATGATTGGTCACACGATTAGTCTTGGGCCGACCAACGTAAATAATTTCCGCTTTGGCAAACTGCGCGCGCAAGCTCCGTCGGGCAATGCTCTTTATCCCTCCGCTTCGGCAGTCAGCGCACTGGGCTTGACGGGGGTATTTACGACCTTCACCGCCCTGCAGCAGTCGTGGCCGAATGTTGCCTTTAACACTGGCGGGTTCAGTGCCAACACCGGCGGTGGCTCGGTCAACGCTTATACCGGGTCGGATAATCCCAACTGGGAGTATGCGGATTCGTTCACCACGATCCGGGGAAAACACACCATTGGGTTGGGCATCGACTATCGGCGCTGGCGTCTGATTCGAAACCTCGACGATGACTTCTATGGCACCTGGGGGTTCAGTAGCAAAACGGCTGCCATCAATACCGTCGGCTGCACCAACCCCAACTCGCCCATCAATGGAGGCTTGCCACTCTGCGGCACCGGCAACTCCGTCGCCGACATGCTGACCGGCTACTACAATAATGTAAGTGCATATAACCCCGGCCCCTTGAGCCCGACGACCGAGGCTGGTAACCCACAAGACCACGTCTTCAGCTATCTAGGGCCTTACGCGGAAGATGACTGGAAATTGACGCAGAAGCTTTCCATAAACTACGGTCTGCGTTGGGACTTCCGTGCCGCGGCATATGAAGCCGAAAACCACTTCTTTTGGCTTGACACCACCAATCCACAAGGCGGCCTTTGCTACGCAGATCCGCAGTTGACCACCGACGGAGTGGCTCCCGGCGTTGGCATCAATGGCGGCCCCATCCTCCGCTACTGCGGGAAGGTGCCCCATCCCGGCTCGAAGACGCCCTTCGCCCCTCGTTTCGGTGTTAACTACCGGATAAATGACAAGACCGTAGCCCGAGGGGGGTACGGCATCTTCTTCGACTCCTTTGAAGGCCGCGAGATCGATGATTCGGCGGATATCTATCCATATAGCATCCGCAACAACCTTACCCCGACGACGGTTGCCGGCACTCCTAAGTTAAGCAACCAGCTGTTCCCCAGCTTCTCCAAACTTGCACCGTTCCCCGAGTCCACACTGTCATTCATAGCCGTCATCGAGTCGGAAAATCCGATCAATCCCTATGTCCAATCCTGGAACATCTCGCTGGAGCGCGAGCTGGCCAGGAATACGACGCTGGAGGTGAACTACATCGGCACGAAATCAACTCACCTGCTCGATCGACGCAACATTGCGCAGCCCTATCAGGTCCCGGCTTCCAGCCAGGCCTTCTGCCAGGCGCAGAATCCCGTCACCGGCAGCTACATCAACATCAACACGGCTCCCTGCACGGTGGTAAGCCGGTTGCCCTATCCGAATTTCAACGGGTTCTACATCGACAGCGACTTCCACGGCTATTCCAACTACAACGCGGGCAACGTCAAGTTTGAGCATCGCGCCGGCGATATGGCCGTAACCGCAGTCTTTACCTGGGCCAAGAGCATGGACGACAAGTCGGCGGCAGCGGGGGTGGGCGCCACCGGAGGCGGGTACCAGGGCTTCGAGTATAACCACGACCCGAACCTGGACTATGGCCCTTCAGACTTCGATGTCGATAAGAGGTTCGTGGCCAGCTACGTGTATCAACTGCCGTTCGGGCGGGGCAAGAAGTTCGGCGGCGGAGTGAACCGGGCCGAAGACCTGGCGGTGGGCGGCTGGGAGGTCACAGGTATTACTACCTTCCAGGACGGCTTCCCCTACACCATTCTGGCAAATGATATTCAAAGCATCAACGACAGCCAGTTCATGCATGCAAATTATGTGCCGGGTTGCAAGATCCATAGCGGTCTGACGCAGCAGTTCCAGCGCATCAACGCGGCCTGCTTCACTCAGCCCGCGCTAGGGGAGTTTGGAAACATTGGTCGAAATACCCTACGCGCTCCGGGCATTAATAACTTTGATATGGGCTTTGGGAAGAACTTCGACATTTACGAGCGTCTTAGATTCGCGTTAAAGATGGACGCCTTTAACATCTTCAACCATCACCAATATAACAACAACGTGGGTGGACTGTTGGTCGCCGGATCGGGCGGAGCCTCGGCCATTGACAACACCGTGGGTGATACCAAGTTTGGCTTGATTACTGAGTCCGCGCCATCGCGCATCCTTCAGTTCAGCGGCAAGCTCACTTTCTGACTTTCCAACGTCCATCGGTGTCGAAAGTCGAGATTATGGGGTTGGTCCTCAGTAGAAGCCTTTCCTGGATGTATGCCTTAGTTGTTGTTACTGCTCTAGCAGAAGGGACGGGGGGCGCACAGGCAGTTGCGCCCTCGCAGGCCTTAAATCTCGCGATTATTGTGACGCCCACCAGGGCGGATGCCGAAGTTGTATTGAAGCAATTAAATGGAGGTGTGGATTTCGGCGTTCTGGCAAAGGAGAACTCCACTGATGCGACTGCAGTGGATGGCGGGTATATGGGCGCACTGGCACCGAACGCACTTCGCACCGAGTTGCGTGATGCGCTGAGCGGGCATAGCGTGGGGCAACTCACAGACATTGTGCAGGTGCCCTCGGGATTCGCAATTCTAAAGATTCTTCCGGCAGCGCCCGAATCGGTCGATTTGAATCCGAAGCGGATCCTGGCGTTGATTTCGAGGGGTGAGATTCGGTTTGGCGCGCCGTTGTCTGGACAGGTTGAGGCCACTGCCATTATGCAGGAGTTTCCCAAGCCCGACGGTTGGAATCGGGATCTGCGGGAAATTTGCGAGCTGCGCACCCAGTCGTTGACGAACGCGGAGAACGGCTTGCGAACTGTGCTTAGCGCGGCTAATACGCCGCCGGCGGACCACGACGCTGCGGTAGACCAGATTAATGGACACGCCGCGCTGGGGCAATTGCTGGCCTACCGAGGCGAGATGAGCCAGTCCATCGAGGAATGGAAAGTCGCTTACAAGATGGCCGAAGATGAAGTGCCCAAACTGCTGCCAAACGTGGAGGAAAGTCTCGGTACTGCGCTATTGCATGCGTCGGAAATGGAGAACGGCGTATATCGAAGCCCCAGCAACCTCGACATCTTCCCTCCGCTTGACCCGCACGCTAGCTATGCAGAGACCGAAAGGTCAAAGCAGGCCGTCGAGTATTACCGGAAATACCTGGAGCAGAAACCGGACGACCTGGAAGTACGATGGCTCCTAAATTTGGCCTATATGACATTAGGACAGTATCCCACGGGTGTTCCGAAGCAGTATCTGATTCCGCTGAGCAACTTTCGATCGAAAGAAAGCATTGGGCGTTTTCAGGATGTGGCTCCTGCAGTGGGGCTCAACGTTATGCGGGCCGCAGGCGGCGTAATCGTGGATGATTTCGAGAACAACGGCCTGCTGGACGTGGTGGTGTCGAGCCAGAACGTGTGCGATCCGTTGCGCTACTTTCACAACAATGGAGACGGAACTTTCGAGGACCGCTCCGTACGAGCAGGTCTGGCAGATCAGCTTGGCGGGTTGAACATAGTGCGAGGGGATTACAACAATGATGGTTGCATGGATATCCTGGTGTTGCGCGGAGGTTGGGAATACGCTCAACGCAAGTCGCTGCTTCGCAACAACTGCAATGGGACGTTTACAGACGTCACGGATGCCAGCGGCCTGGGTGCTACGGTGACTTCCACCCAGAGCGCGGTGTGGGCGGATATCGATAACGACGGATATCTGGACCTCTTTATCGCCAATGAGAACAGTCCCGCTCAACTGTTTCACAACAACGGCGATGGGACATTCCGGGAGATTGGTGGAGCAGCGGGAATTGACCGTACCGCATTTTCTAAAGGAGTTACAGCGGCGGACTACGACCGCGATGGCTTTGTCGATTTCTATGTGACCAATCAGAACGGGGTTAACTTTCTTTATCACAATAATGGGAACGGCACATTCACGGAAGTGGGAAGACAGGCCGGAGTGCAGGCACCGTTATTCAGCTTCGCTACGTGGTTTTTTGACTACGACAACGATGGATGGCCAGACCTCTTCGTAATAAGCTATCTAAATTCCATCGATGAGACTCTGAAGACCTATGTAGGCGGGCACCACAACGCCGAGACGCTCAAGCTCTATCGCAACCGGCACGACGGGAGGTTTGAAGACGTTACGGCGGAAGTGGGGTTGGATAAGGTCTTTATGCCGATGGGAGCGAACTTTGGAGATGTGGATGACGACGGGTACCTGGACATCTACCTGGGGAGCGGATCTCCCTCTTACACAGCGCTTCTGCCGCACGTACTGCTTCGAAATAAAGCGGGCAAGACGTTCGTCGACATTACGCAATCCTCTGGCACGGGCGAATTGCACAAGGGCCATGGCATCGCCTTCGCAGACCTGAGCCGGAGCGGTCATGAGGACATAGTGGCCGAGACAGGCGGAGCGGTACCGGGGGATGAGCACGCGATGCGGGTATTTGCGAATCCTGGGAACAGCAACGACTGGTTGAATGTGCGGTTGGTGGGTGAGAAGAGCAATCGTGAAGCAACGGGCGCAGAAGTGAAAGTGACGGTACAAAATGGCGTGGGTGGTCCACGCTCGTTGTACCGGGTTGTTGGGGAGACGAGTTCCTTTGGAGCGAACCCCATGGAACAACATATCGGTCTGGGGCCTAGGGCACACGGCCTCACGGTTGACGTCTGGTGGCCGGCCAGCGGTACACGTCAGCACTTCGCTCAGGTTGAGAAGAATGAGTACATCCAAATTAAGGAGTTCTCGACCTCCTATGTGCTGCTCGATCGCGCGCCGTTTCGCCTCGGCGGACTGAAAGCAGCGGTGGGTAATCATGCTCGCCTGGGAAGCGAGTGAAATGGTGTGCAGTGGAAGAATTCTCAACTCTATGAAACGTTTGTCTCTCGCCGCCGCGGTCTGTGCTTTCGCTGCACTCCATGCCTGGGGAGCACAGGAACACGTTGTCCAGGGTATGTTACTGAAGCTTGATCGCGAACACAGAAGTGTCCTGATTTCCTGCAATGCCGTTCCCGGCTTCATGGATGCGATGGTTATGCAATTCGTGGTTCGCCAGCCGAACCAGCTGAGGGCCCTGGAGCCGGGCACCACCGTACGCTTCACCATGGTTGAACAGAACCATGAGGTATATGCGGAGAATCTGAAGCCAATTTCAGGCGAAACTGTGGAGGCCGAGCCCACCGAGGCAGCACGACTTGATTTTCTTCACCGCGCTGTTAGCCCCAACGCGACGTCACGCGAGGTTCCTGTAGGCGAGGAGGTTTCCGATTTCACCTTATTCGATCAGACGCAAACACCAACCCGGCTCACCCAGTTTAGAGGAAGGGTGGTCGTATTGAGCTTCACCTACTCGCGTTGCCCAAACCCGGGTTATTGCTTTCGGCTCTCTAATAATCTGGCACTTCTCAGAAAGCGGTTCCACGACAGAGTGGGCCGCGATCTGATCCTGATGACTATTGTGATTGATCCCGACAATGATCGAGGCAAAGCCCTTCAGGATTACGTGGATATCTGGAAAGCCGATCCCAAAGCGTGGCGATTCCTAACTGGCTCCTTACCAGAGGTGCGCAACGTGGCGGAGTTGTTCGGAATGAGCTTCTGGAGCGATGAAGGATTTCTGACACACTCATTCCACACCGTTGTGATCGACAGGAGCGGGCGGCTGGCCGCCAACGTCCAGGGTAATCAATTCGCAGCGACGCAATTGGGGGACCTTGTACAGACAGTACTGCGGCAGGATCCGGCGTCTGTATCTGCAACGGGATCCAACTCACGCTCCAACTAAATCATGGGCAGACGGTGTTAGCTCAGCCAGTATGACCAGCGGCTCCGATACCCGGTTAAACAAAGAAGCGGTTGTGGACAAAGGCGTTAACAAAATGGAGGAAAACTTGAGTTCTTTCTTTGATCGTTCTTCGCCGAGGCTAACGAGGCGCGAATTCGTCGCACGCACTTCGGCTGCTTTGGCCTGTGCCACTGTTCTTCCACATGCCCACGCCCTCGTAGACTCCGGGAACAGTGAATTTGTTGAAGCGAACACGGCGTGTGGGCGTGTTCGCGGCATGAAGACGGCCGGGCTCGTAACCTTCAAGGGCATCCCCTACGCAGGTTCTGTTTCCGGAGCGGGCCGCTTCAAAGCCGCACCTCCGCTTCAGCCCTGGACAGGGTTCCGTGATGCCCTGCAACTGGGCGCGCCGTCGTTGCAGCCGGGCGGCCAGCGCCGCAATGAGCCGCCGTCGGACGAAAACTGCCTCTTCTTGAACGTGTGGACCCCCGCCGCCGATGGGCGTAAACGGCCGGTGATGTTCTACAGCCATGGGGGCGGCTTTGTCGTCGGGTCAGGCGGAGCGGCCTATCAGGATGGCTCCGGCCTGGCGCGCACCTGGGATGTTGTCGTTGTGGCCACGAATCATCGTCTTGGCCTGCTGGGCTTTCTCTACCTAGGCGACCTGGGCGGCGAAGAATACGCTACTTCCGGTAACCAGGGCCTTCTGGATATTTGCGATGGGCTGAAGTGGGTGCACCAGAACATCGATGCATTCGGTGGTGATCCGGACAACGTCATGATCTTCGGCGAAAGCGGCGGCGGCGCCAAGACCTCTTGTCTCTATGCCATGCCTACGGCAGAGCCGTTTTTCAATAAGGCCTCCATTGAGAGCGGGCCCGGCATTCGCATGTTGCCGCGAGATGTAGCCACCCAGACCACAATCATGACTCTGAAGCAGCTCGGCCTGGAGAAGGACGATTGGCGCAAGCTGCTCGATGTACCCGCGAGCAAGTTGTTGGATGTACAGGTGGAGCTGGGCAAGCAGCCCGGCGGCCCATTGACCATGAATGGCGGGCGCAAAGGAATGGGAGGCAATGCGCGGCCAGGTGGGTTTGGCCCCGTCGTCGATGGCGCAATTCTCCCGCGCCATCCTTTCGATCCGGATGCACCGTCTATCTCGAAAAATAAACCCCTGATCGTCGGCTCGAACCGCGACGAGACCAACTTCTTCTTTATGGAAAGACATGCTACCGACGTTTTCCAGCTGACCAACGCCACTCTACAGGAAAGGTTGCAAAAGGAATTCGGCGCTAACGCCCACCTGATATTTGAAACGTATCGCAAGAGCCGCCCGGGTGCATCGGCTCCCGACCTCTACACCGCTATCTCCACCGCTCGCATGATCGGTATCGGCGCCATCACCATCGCCGAGCGCAAATATGAGCAGCATGGCGCTCCTGTTTACATGTACATCTTCACCCACGAGTCAGACCTCATCATCCCGGGAACAGATCACAAACTGGGGGCCGCGCACGCGCTTGAGATTCCTTACAAGTTCAACAACATCCAACCTGCTGCGAAGGATGCCACCGCCGGCTCGCAAGCGCCCACGCAGAACATGATGTTAGTTTCCGGTCCGGAGAGCGAAAAAGCCGCACATAACATGAGCGAGATGTGGAGCACCTTTGCCAAAACCGGCCATCCCGGGGCGAAGGGACAGCCGTACTGGCCGACCTACACGACTGAGAAACGCGCGACCATGGAGATAGACGCCCAATGCAAAGTCGTTGACGACCCATTCGCCCTGGAGCGGGCAATGTGGGAGCGTCTGGAACCGTGAGTGGCAAGGTGCAATGCTCGAGTCTTGCGGAACATTCATTCTGTAGACTTACCGGGTTACACTCGTTTCTTCTGTCATCACCATGGGCCGCCGCCGGCCGGACACCGGCAGTCAGAAAATTGAAAAGGATTCCTGCGTGATCAAGCACTTTTCATTACTTCTTCTCGCGTTCGCTGCTCCTCTGGCCCTCGGGCAAACATCCAGCTGGGTTCCCGACAAGGCACATAGCGAGGTCACCTTCTCTATCCTCCACATGACTCTGTCGAACGTGCGCGGTCGCTTTGGCAATATAGGAGGCACGATCGTGCTCAATGAGACCGACATAACGAAATCTACCGTGAATGTCACCATCGACGTCACCACCGTGGATACAGGCGTGAGCCAGCGTGATGCCGACCTGAAAAGCGATCACTTCTTTGAAGTCGAGAAGTTCCCCACAGCGACATTTGTCAGCAAAACCATCGCGAAGAGCGGAAATGGTCTTACTGTTTCCGGCGACCTCACCGTACACGGCGTGAGCAAGCCAGTGGTTCTGCAAGTGGAGGGACCTACCGGCCCGGTAAATGGAATGGATCACAAACCACATTCCGGATTCTCGGCTACCACAACCATCAACCGCCAGGACTTCCTTATCGGGACAAGCTACCCAGCCGCTGTAGTGGGCAATGAAGTCAAGTTAGCTATCGATCTCGATCTGGCCAAACAGTGACGCTGCGCACAATCTCAAGGCAAGGTGATAGCGCTGCATTGCCAGTCAGATGCTAAGCCTGAACGCGCGGCCTGATCTAATCCGTCGCTAGGCATCTGTGGCCTGGTCCGTTTCCATTACGGCATTTGTGTGATGGTTTGGATCTCATCAGAATGGATGTCGTTTTCTTCGACCACTTCCCTTAAGACCGGCGGCGTCGTATTCGATAACAGTTACTATACATAACTGTTTTAAACATGAAAAATTAGTTGTTGGCATGCACCAGTCAGATGTATAGGATTGATTACCGGCTGCATCTGTGGGGTGTCAAGCGAGGAGCTTTACGCCATGGCGAACTACGACGGTAAATGGACAACGGTCCAGGTTGACCTGGAGCATGGAATTGCGTGGGTGGTACTCAACCGGCCGGAGAAGCGGAATGCGATGAGCCCTACACTGAACAGGGAGATGCGCGACGTGCTCGAATCGCTGGAGCAGGACCCGCAAGTGAAAGTGCTGGTGCTTACCGGGGCTGGGAACTCCTGGTCGGCGGGTATGGATCTCAAGGAATATTTCCGGGAGGTGGATCAGCAACCGGAGGTGTTCCAGGAGAAAATCCGCAGAGACGCGAGTATATGGCAATGGGGCCTGCTTCGCATGTATGCGAAACCCACCATCGCGATGGTCAACGGCTGGTGCTTCGGCGGGGCCTTCTCTCCCCTGGTGGCATGCGACCTCGCAATCGCGGCCGAGACAGCGGTCTTCGGGCTCTCTGAGATCAATTGGGGCATTCCGCCTGGAAACCTTGTCAGCAAGGCCGTGGCCGATACCATGGGTCATCGCAAAGCACTCGAATACATCATGACCGGAGCCACGTTCACCGGCATTGAGGCCGCCGCAATGGGCCTGATCAACCGCGCAGTTCCCCTCGAACGTCTACGCGAGGAAACCACGATGCTGGCAAACACGCTCGCAGAAAAGAATCCGGTCGTGTTGCGTGCCGCGAAGATCGGTTTCAAACGTTGCCGCGAACTCACCTGGGACCAAAGCGAAGACTACCTCTACGCTAAGCTCGACCAGGCACTCCACCGCGATCCGGAGGATGGGCGCTCCCAGGGTATGAAGCAGTTTCTGGACGAAAAGAGCATCAAACCCGGGCTGCAATCCTACAAGCGAAACAGTGATGCATAGCTCCCGACATGAGCACCCCCAGCAGCCATTCCGCCATAGCAGATAGACCTCCGATGGAACGTCTGCTGCGCCCCCGCTCCATCGCCATTGTCGGAGCCTCTGCGACAGCGGGAACTTTCGGCGCCACCGTGCTCAAAAACCTCGATCAGGCGAACTACGCGGGGCAACTGTTTCTCATTAATCCCAAGCGCGCCACTATTGGAGATCGTGCCTGTCTTGGGTCGATCGATGAACTGCCGGAGAAGGTCGATTGCGCCATCCTGGCTATCCCACGCGCCGGCGTGTTGCAGGCAGTGGAGGCTTGCGCGCATCGCAAAGTCGGCGGCGTGGTCGTCTTCTCCGCCGGCTTCGCTGAGAGCGGAGAAGCAGGCCGGCTGGAACAAGAAGAACTCGGCCGCATCGCTCGCGAGGCCAACATGGTGATCGAAGGTCCCAATTGCCTGGGCATCGCCAACTATGTGGACCGTATTCCCTTGACGTTTGTCACTACCCCGATGCCCTCCGCATGCCGCGGCACGGGCGTAGCAGTCGTCTCGCAGAGCGGAGCTATGGCCGCCGTTCTCGGCGTGAGCCTGCGCCAACACAGCCTCGACATCTCCATTTCTGTCTCTACGGGAAACGAAGCAGCCAACGGCGTGGAGGACTTCCTCGAATACGTCATCGATGATCCCCACACTCGTGTCATCACTATGATCGTGGAGCTTTTCCGCCACCCCCGGCGGTTTCTTGCGTTAGTGCGGCGCGCTCGTCTGGCCGGCAAACACATCGTGTTACTGCATCCCGGCACCAGCAGTGCTGCACGCGCCTCCGCCGCAACGCACACCGGAGCGATGGCCGGCGATTACAAAGTGATGTCTACGAAGGTGAAGCACGCGGGGGTCTTTCTGGTAGAAACTTTGGAAGAATTGGTGGATGCTGCGCATATTCTTTATCGCTGCGCCCAGCCACCGGCCGGTGGAATTGCAGTCCTGACAGAATCTGGCGCGTACAAGGCGCTCGCACTTGATCTCGCTGAACGTCTCGGCCTGGCACTCCCGCCGCTTGCCGTCGATACGGCCGAACAACTGCGCCAGGCGCTGCCCGTTTTCATTCCGCCCGCCAATCCCCTGGACATAACGGCACATGGGCTGGTCGATCCCGATCTGTACCGCAGAACCTTGCCGCCAATCTTGAACGACCCACAATACGGTTGCCTGGTGCTAGCCATCATTCTCACTGACGAAGCCACCAGCACCCTAAAGCTCGGCCCGATCATTGAGGCTCTGAAGAGCATCGCCACTAAGAAGCTGGTTATCTTCGCCGGACTCGATGAAGGAGCGGTGATTCGGGCGGCCTATGTGGACCAACTGCGCGAAATCGGTGTCCCATTCTTTCCCACCAGTGAACGAGTTTTCCGCGCCCTGGCCCGCATTTGCGATCAGCCCCTCCTCGCCCAGGAAGAGCAACCCCGCGCGCCATGCCCGGCCCTGCATCATGAGCAAGGCGCGATACCGGAATTCAAGGCTAAGCAAATCCTGCGGTCAATCGGAATAAGGGTTCCAAAGGGGGAGTTGGCAACCACGCTGGCCGGGGCACAGCGCGCCGCAGAACAGCTTGGATACCCAGTCGCACTCAAGGCGCAGGCAAGCGCCTTATCGCATAAGAGTGAAGCGGGCGGAGTCGCGCTGAATTTGAGAAATGCTGAGGAGCTAACAACCGCCTGGGGCGAGATGCAGGCGGAGATATCTCACCGGCAGCCGGATCTCCAGCTCGACGGCAAATTGGTAGAAACAATGGCCAGCAGAGGCATCGAAATGATCATCGGCGCGCGCAACGATGCACAGTGGGGCCCGGTGGTTCTCGCGGGGTTTGGCGGAATCATGGCCGAGGCTCTCAACGATTTCCGGCTACTTGCTCCGGAAGCCTCGCGAGCGACCATCGTGGAAGAGATCAACCGGCTTCAAGGTTCCGCAATTTTGCGCGGATTCCGGGGCTCCCGGGAACTGGATGTCGACGCGGTAGCCGAAGTTGTTGAGAAGCTGGGGCAACTGATGCTCTGTACTCCCTCCATCCTGGAAGTGGATATCAATCCCGTCGTTGTATATGAAAAGGGCCAAGGAGCGATCGCATTGGATGCGCTGATCGTCAACCTTTAGCCGCTCAGATGGGATAGTGACGGGGCACATTCTGGATCGTAATCCAGCGCAGCTCAGTGAATTCAGCGA
This sequence comes from uncultured Acidobacteriaceae bacterium, assembly GCA_964609355.1. Taxonomy (GTDB): domain Bacteria; phylum Acidobacteriota; class Terriglobia; order Terriglobales; family Acidobacteriaceae; genus PALSA-350. The sequence goes on from CAZSUK010000579.1 coordinate 19,934, forward strand.
TCGCCGCCTTGCCCCCAAATCGCCCATAGCCGCTGGCGCCCACGCCGCCAAACGGCATCTGCGCCTCATCGTGAACCGTTGGACCATTGATGTGGCAGATTCCACTCTGCAGCCGGGCCGCCAGGCCCAAAGCGCGCGACACGTCGCGACTGAAGATTGCCGCGGCCAGACCATACTCTGTGTCATTGGCCACTTGAACCGCATGGTCGTCATCCTTCACGCGCATCACGCACACTACCGGTCCGAACGATTCTTCCCCGTAGATACGCATCCTGGACGTTACATGATCCAGTACGGTGGGCTGGGCAATCGATCCCTCGATGCTTCCTCCGGCCGTGATCAACGCTCCCTTCCCTACTGCATCCTCAATCAACGACTTCATTCTGCTCGCCGCCTGTGCGCTTACCATCGATGCCAGGACCGAGTTGCTCTGTTCCGGGTTTCCCGCATGCAAAGTCGCAGCTTTGCTTGACAGACGGCTCACGAAATCGTCCGCCACCGCCTGGTGCACAATCAGGCGCTCCGTTGACATGCAGATTTGGCCTTGATTAAAGAAGGCGCCGAATGCCGCCGCTTCCGTCGCCGCCCCCAGATCGGCATCGTCAAGAACCAAAAAGGGCGCCTTACCGCCAAGCTCCAACAACGCCGGCTTCAAATGTCTCGCGGACAGCTCTCCCACAATGCGCCCGACCGCGGTCGATCCTGTGAAGTTCACGCGCCTGACCAGCGGATTCGCAATCAGCCGTTCGACTAGCTGCGCGGCATCGGCCGGGGCATTACTTAACACATTGACGACTCCACCATCCAGACCGGCTTCCTGTAACACGACTCCGATCAATTGGTGGGTCGCGGGACAAAGCTCGGAGCTCTTGAGCACGACTGGGTTTCCGCAGGCCAGAGGCATCGCCATTGCTCGAACGGCCAGGATCACAGGAGCATTCCAGGGAGCTATACCCAGGACAACACCCGCCGGCTGGCGCACAGCGAGTGCGAGATTTCCCGGCAGGTTGGACGGAATCACCTCACCCGTAATCTGGGTGGTCATTGAGGCTGCTTCGCGCAACATGTTCGCTGCCAGCGAGACATTAAATCCATACCAGCCCGGAGCACCGCCGATCTCGGCCACTCCCAATGCAATCAGCGCCTCCATCTTTTGTTCCAGGAGTGCGGCGGCGTTCAACAGGCGGCCCCGGCGCTCGGCCGGTGCGGATGCAGCCCACGCCGATTGCGCCCGGTGCGCCGCCGCCACGGCATCATCTGCATCCTGCAGCGTAGCTGCGGCGGCTACCGTCACTACGTCTGACGTAATCGGATTCCTCCGTTCGAACGTGGCTCCGCTCGACGCTTTGCGTCGTTCTCCCCCTATCAGCAAATCAACATTCAACACTGTTCCTCCAGCCCCACCGCAGGCGCACAGGCATACCCCGGCATGACAACATCGACAACGGTAAACGAGCATAACGGTTATGTCGACTACCCTATATCCCAAGGTCCTGTTCCGCCGTTTCTGCGGCCGTTGTGAGTGGATGCGGCCTGGAATCCGGCGACGGTAGCTTATGATTACGCAACAGGTGTAGCGAGTTTAGGTGGGAGGCTCAAGCAAGAGAATGCCCGAGAGTAAGAGAAACCTGGTTCGCACGCGTAAGGTGGCATCGCCGGACGCCGCAAGGGTACCTATCGATTTCGCTGCCCTTTCCAGCAGCATCGGATTTTCCCTGAGACGTGCACAATTGTCCACTTTTCTAGAGTTTACCGCGGCGATGGAAAAGCACGATATCCGCCCCTCACAGTTCGCCGTGTTGGTGCTCATCCGGTCTAACCCGGGCCTTAAACAAACGGCCATCAGCAAGGCTCTTGGCATTCAGAAGGCCAATTTTGTCGCCCTGCTGGACCGCCTCGAAAAGCGGGGTCTTACGGAGCGGCGCAAGGTAGGAGGAGACCGCCGTTCCTTTGCCCTCCATCTGACGCGAGCCGGCGAAATCTCCGTGGCGAAAATCGAGGCAGCTCACTCAGCTTTTGAACGCCGGCTAACCGAACGCCTGGGGCCGACGCGAAGCAAGCTGTTGCTACAACTCCTGAACGATTTCTCCGACCGGGGGCAATCTCACATCGCGTAAGTGACTGTCTGCGCGCGCACCAATGATTGCGACTTCAGAAACTGTTAGATAGTCCCATCGCTCCAGCTCAGCTTAGCCAGCCACCCTGTCAGGTCGGACGTGTCGCGGGCCTTCCTTACGTCTTCGAACCTTGCCGCGACGGGGACCGCCTGGCCGAGACCGTCTGCGGGGTCGCATAGATCATCAGGAAGACCCCCACCGAGTGGTGGATGTGATCGCGCTTTTTCGCGGCGGGGTCCACCTGGCCCAGGATTACCGCGGTCATAAGCTGGGCGCCCACAACCAGGTCAAGAAAATCATCCGCCGCTTTGATCGGGTCAGCTTTTCGGAGCTTCCCTTCCTCCATCTTTCCTTTCAAGAACCTGGCAGTCGCCTTTCTACCCGCCAGGGGTCCCAATTCGAAGAACTGCCTGGCCACAGCCGGGTCATGATACGACTCAGCCGCGACAATGCGCACCAATTTGCCAAAGCGCTCCGAGAGGATGAAGTCATGAATGGCTGCCGCCGATTTGCGGAGGAC
>CAZSUK010000580.1:0-3430 GCA_964609355.1 uncultured Acidobacteriaceae bacterium
GCCTGGCGAGGACTCGCCCGCGGCTTAGATTCTGGCATCGCGCTTCTTCAGTTTCTTGCTGCACGAGGCGCTCCTGCATGGCAGCCTGCTGCTCCATCATGTAAGCGTGGACGCGGGGTTTGGCTTTGGTGGAGGCGGCGGTGTCAGGGTTGAGTCTGACGGCTTGGGCGGCACGGCGGTCGGTCATGGTTCCACTGAGGACCAGGTGGGCAAAGGCTATTTCCTGATCGGTGATGAGGTCGTTGACTTGATTTTTTGGCATAGGTGGCTCCGTTTGTCGGGAAGTTGTGAAGTCGCGAGAGAGCGCAGATGGAACTTCGCGGGCGACTGCAGTGGGGTCGGCCGCAGCCGGAGCGGCGGTTCGGGCTCCGGGTCAGGCGGGTTGTCGAGTAGTTCGCCTCTCCGACGCTTTAACTCCGCGAAGTCAGAATACGGTTGGCGAGTTATGCCCACCTTCAGATTTCTTATCATGATTGAAAAGTAGTATGGCTTTTACTTGTATTCAAGGGGGGATTAGATGTTCCCTCCAACTAAGTTGGTTGAACTCTAAAGTTTCTGCCGATGGATGTAATCCGCTACGAGCTGGCCCGCACCCAAATACGAGGGGGCGGCGCTAGAAACGCTGACCGTCAGCGCTGTGCTATCGCTGGAAAGGCAACTGGTACCGCTCGTCGTTAAGATGACGGTGGAAGCGGTCTTGGTGTAGCCCGACCACGGTGTGCATTTGGCCGCCCCCGGCAGGGAAAAGTTGCGGGCGACGAAAGTCCCCGCGACCGCCGAAGCCGCCGTTCACCGCGATGCAGTAGGGCTCCACGGCGAAGCTGCGGACGGGGGGCGATCAGGCCCACCAGCAGAACAGGACCCTCTTCCCATCTAGTGCATTTTTTTCTCGCTGCTACAGGGAACGCTCTATAGGCAAGTGCCCCATGGCATCCTTAGCCTTTTCGACTAGGTCGCCTCGGTGAGCGAAGTTCGCGCCGAAGGCTCTCGCGACCCCATCAGAGAGTGACACGTTCCACAACCGCTTGGGATCATTTATCCCTTAGGCCGATAGGCTTTCTTAAGTCTTCACTTTAGTCCTTGGTCTGTTGGCAAGAATAGAGGCCGGCAATCTCCGGATTATCAGAGACTCGCCCGCGATTCCGGCCACCACAATGCGTTAAGGGGACATTTGCTGAGACGATCGAGTTTTAGCCACCAACCATCGAAAACAGCTTGATGCAGCCGAGTTCGTAGATTCCAGGGAAGGGCCGTCTGCATAGTGTGGCCAGGTCAAGGCTGTGGGTAACGCTGCGATTGATTCTTGCGCTTCCCTCGAAAATGCATAAACTTTTCGGTCGTTCTAAAAATTGTCAAGCAGGGCCCATCTCAAAAAGTAATCCCCTATCACGAACCGACCTCAGGCAATGAAGGAGTTTCGTGTGAGCAGGCTCAGATATGGACGTACGTCCTACTTCTCGCCTCCGCTGCAACGACCATCCTGTTGGTCGTGTCCTACACGTGACGACACGGGAGATGATCATTAATATGGCGCACACTCTCATGTCAGAGAACTGGAGCGCTTCAAGAAGCAGTTCGGCCGGCTGTAACTGGTTGCCAGGACTCATGGAGGCGCGAATGATCGAGGACAGGCACATGGACCATGCACAACTCTTGCGGCTCGGCAAGGTGCTCCTGTTGCTTGTTGAACGGGAAGAACTGTTGGTAAAACTCCATCGAAAGTGATTTCGATGCCAGCTGCCACGTCATCTACGACAAAGTTGAATGGTCGTTGCTCCCGCACCTCCAGGACGAACGCGTCGCATACCACGCGGCAGGCGAAAGTTCATCCGGGCAGACTCGTTTGAATATCAGCGACAAATGCTTGAACGGGCGAGGTGCCCCACACGATCAAGCCTTCCGGCCACGAAGTTCCCTGGCGATGTACGCCAGCGCTAAGGCTTGCTCGATAGTGACCTCATGGGCGTTCACGATCTGCTTATTCCCTAAGAGGTAATCTTCCAGGCGTTTAATCTGTGAATCGATAGCGTCATCTTTTTCCATCTGAATCTCCTGTGGCCACCATTGTAGCGGCCCTGGCGGTATCATCGATCCAGATCCAGGAAGGCACGACAGCGCCCACGAGCCCGATTGAGAAGCGCTCTTCTTGTCACCGGACCAAGAGTCGGCTACGCGGACAGGGTGGTCATTCAGCGCTGATGGGAAGTGCCTGAAAAACGGGATTTTCGGTAAATTGCGCCTGCCCGCCCCCTCAGGCGTGGGAACTTTATCGAAAATGCGACTTTTCAAGGGCGCGATTCGTTTGATCGCCCTGGCGTCGATAGAGAAGTATCCCAATCGCCCCGGGAATAGCGGCCACTATCAGTTCCCATGCCATCTCACCCACTGCTGTCCAGTAGTCTCCCGCTGCATTCCTTGAATGAACCACCTGATAAACAAGCCCGAAGGCTGTTATCGGCGAGAGGAGCATGAGCCATATGGCTGCGTACCTCATAAACCAAATCGCAAGGATACAGGACGGGAGAATCGTGAGTCCGTTGAGGAGTATTGCAAAGACTTCAGGCGCAGAGTCATTTGTTCCGATGGTGAACGAACTGAAGAGCATGCCACCAAAGGCATAAAGACCCCAGATGGATCCGAAACCGATGATCACTTTTGTACTCTCCCGCATGCACGCTTGATCCTATACCGGCTGGCAAGAACGTCGGTCCTCTGCTCCGCCGAAAGCCTGTCCCCTTTTCCTTGCGTCATAAACACCACCTTTAGAAAAATCATTCACATCAGATGGTGTTGCATCGACCAGTTGAGACCGCCGGGAAGCCTCGGTTCTTCTACAGCCACTCTCGATAGTTCCAACCGTGTTCAAGATTGACCCGGTTTCCGCGCTATGCCCCGGGAAGAGTATGCTTTAAGGCGAACAAAACCCAACCGTCGCACTAACGGCAGAGGGGGGATTCCATGAGACGCTGCCTGCCTTGCCTATTGCTTCTTCTCCTGTTTTTCCCAGGCCCCGCGCAGAGTAAGAAGAAAGATCCCGACATCCCCGCCCTGTTCCGCCAGGCCCGCTATGTGTACGTGGAGGCGGTCGATGGAGATGAGTTTAACCCTCGACTTTATCCTGAAGATCGCCAGGCCATTGCGGATGTGAGACACGCCCTTCAGACGTGGAATCGGTACGCGCTGACCATCCGGCGGCAGGACGCGGACCTGGTCTTCGTGGTGCGCAAAGGCCGCCTCGCCGCCGCGAAGGTGTTTGCAGGGGTCCATATTGGCTCGCGGACTTCTGTCCCCCAGACGCCTGACCAAGACCCGAACCGGGATCCTGCTCGAGACCCAAACTCTGGAACAGAGGTCGGAGCATCCGGTGAGGTTGGATCTCCGGATGACTTCCTCTTTGTGGACGCAGTGAGCCACGAAGGCAGGCTCGGCG
>CAZSUK010000581.1:0-5032 GCA_964609355.1 uncultured Acidobacteriaceae bacterium
CCAGGAAGCCCAGCTTGTAGGGAGTTTAGATACGCGTTCTTGTCCGAGGCGTTGCCGAGGATTTTGGACTTGACAAGGCCCCAGAGGCTGTTCGCATAGAATGGGGCCACCCTGCGGATCGCTTCCAAATCGCGCACATCAGAAGTCCGAAAAACGGCCCGCCAGGGTATCAACCGGAACGTCGCAAGGCAGAGGACACCGGCGACGGCGCTGATGCCGCTCAAAGCCCAAAAGGCAGATGCGGAATATTGTTGGGCTCCCTGATGGTCTTCCCTACCGCTGGTTTCCGCCAACACATTCACCAGCGCGTTGCCGGCCAGCCCGAAGTCGGTCATCGACATCCAGGTGATCAAACTGCTGATCGTAAGCCACACCCCGTAGCGCTCCGCGCCCAGGTAATGCACGGTGAGCGGAACCGAAAGAAAACTGATCAGGATGTTGAGCGCTTTGGCAATAAAAGAGGAAGACGCCGTGATACCCGCTCGGCGGTATCGTTCCAGTCCGCGGTTAGCGTGGGACTGGGTGAAGACAGCCTTGATTTTATCGAGACTGAGATAGCGTTTGACCAGCGCGAATCGGCTGGAACTGACAAGCTCTGGAGTATCTAAATCGCCCAAAGGATTCCTCGTGGTTCCTCATTTGTGTCACCGGCCCCGGCTAGGGCACTTGGATGCCGATCTTCCACAAAATCGATCTTTGAGGGACTGGAAGAGCTTCAGACTTACTTTACTTGTTAAGCGCCTCTGAACAAAATGGCCAGAGCCCAAAATTTGCACCGGCGAAGGCCTTGGGCGAGCCAATAAGTAAATAATTATCTTATACTTGCGTAGATTCCCGCGTCAGGAGGATGAACTCCGGGCGGGTTCTACATTTTGTAGCGTCCCAGGTCTTCATCGTTGAGACCTTCCAGCCACCGCCTTAATTCCTCCGGCGTGGTCTCCGCCATGCTGGGAGCCAGTTTCGCGATCCGGATGACCTCTTCGCTCACATAAATCGGGCAGTCGGAGCGCAGCGCCAAGGCCAAAGCGTCGGATGGGCGAGCGTCAAGCGAAACCACTTCTCCACCCTGCTCCATCCAGATCACGGCATAAAACGTGTCGTTCTTAAGTTCAGTCACCACAACCCTTTCCACCGTTGCGTTCAACCCCCGCACGAGGTTTCTCAGCAGGTCGTGCGTCATCGGGCGCGGGGTGGACGATTTCTCAATCTCCAGCGCGATGGCATTTGCTTCATACATGCCAACCCAGATAGGGAGAACCGTGTCGCTCTTGACATCTTTCAGGATCACGATCGGCATATTGGTCGCCGGATCCATGACCAGGCCGCGGATCTTCATTTCCACATCCGTGCCGGCCGGATCCTTGACGAGACCGCGGGTCTTCGTGTCGACATCCATAATCAACTCCGTTCGGCGTTGTTAGGAGATGGCCTCGCCGACCAGGCTGTTGGGATGGCTATGGGTAATCCGCACCGGAACATAGCTACCGGGAGCGGGGCTGATAGGCTGCGGTGTAGTGAAATTAACCGTCTTATTCTGGGAACTGCGTCCGATTACTTGCCCTCTTTGGGTGTTATATCCTTCAACGGCCGCTTCCATGACCTGTCCTATGTGACTGGCGTAACGTGACCTTTGGATCTCGCGCTGGCGATCCATCAGCACTTGCAACCGGCGGCTCTTCTCCTCTTCTGGGATGCTGTCGGACAGGGACAAGGCAGGAGTATTGGGCCGCGGTGAGAACTTGAAAGCAAACACCGCGTCATAGCCAACCTCGTCCAGCAAGCTAAGGGTCTGCTCAAAATCCTCTTCGGTCTCTCCTGGAAATCCCGCGATCATGTCGGTTGTAATACTGATTGGACGTTGCGCCGCTTTGATCCACTCAATCCGCTGCAGATATTCTTCCCGGCTATATTCTCGCTGCATTGCTGCCAGCACCCGCGTCGATCCGCTTTGCACCGGCAGATGAACGTGGTCGCACAAGGTTGGCACAGCGTCGATGGCGGCCACGATGTCCGGAGTAAAGTCACGCGGGTGCGAGGTGGTAAAGCGCACCCGGCGAATCCCCGGAATTTCCCCCACCGCGGCCAGCAATTCGGCGAACGTACACTTCCCTTCACGGTCCTTATACGAGTTAACGTTCTGCCCCAGCAGCTGGATTTCGGTGTATCCCGCTTCCGCCACCCTGCGCGCCTCGGCCAGAACCGAGGTCGAAGTACGGCTGCGCTCCTTGCCTCGGGTGTAAGGCACAACGCAATAGGCACAAAACTTGTCGCAACCCTCGATGATGGTGATGTAAGCCCGATGAGGATTGGTGCGGGCGGTGAACTCAGTTTCAAACGTCTCTTCTGTCTGCCGGTCGTCCAAGCCGGTGATCCGCGACTCCCCTGCCTCGAGGCGAACCAGCATTTCGGGTAATTTCCGGTAGGACGCCGATCCGGAAACCATCGAGACATAGGGCGCGCGCTCGAAGATTCGCTCCCCTTCCTGCTGTGCCACACAGCCCAGGACCACAAATCGTTTACCCGAAGCGTGCAGCTTCTTGTAATCGTTGAGCCGATTGAAGACTTTTTGTTCCGCTTTGTCGCGGATGGAGCAGGTGTTGTACAGGATCAGATCGGCGTCAGCCTCGGTTTCTACCTGGGCATATCCCTCATGACGCAGCGTGCCGATGACTTTCTCTGAGTCATGCACGTTCATCTGGCAACCGAAAGTCTCGAGATAAAACGTCTTGTTGGCTGCCATGTTGAGTCCGAGTATACCGCAGTGGGCGCTGCTCCTGATGGTTCAGCAGGCACGGTGAGCGCGTTGAATAACTGTTAAACTTGAGGGGAACGCGGACGCGAAAGAGGTCCCCGTGGAGGCAGAGACGATGGCTGAAACGAATGGCAATTACCCGACCGGATTGCGGCTAAAGCTGGGTTTGGCGGAGATGCTCAAGGGCGGCGTCATCATGGACGTGATGAGCACCGAGCAGGCCGTGATTGCCGAGCGCGCCGGAGCCACTGCCGTCATGGCGCTGGAGCGGGTGCCGGCCATGATTCGTGCCCAGGGCGGCGTGGCGCGCATGGCCAAGCCCAGCCTGATCAAGCAGATTATCGGCGCGGTCTCGATCCCGGTGATGGCCAAGGCACGTATTGGACATTTCGCCGAAGCACAAATCCTGCAATACCTGGGAGTCGACTTCATCGACGAGAGTGAAGTGCTGACCCCGGCGGATGAGCTGCATCACATCGATAAGCACTCCTTCACCACTCCCTTTGTCTGCGGCGCGCGCAACCTGGGTGAGGCCCTGCGGCGCATCGCCGAAGGCGCGGCGATGATTCGCACTAAGGGCGAAGCGGGCACAGGGGACGTGGTGCACGCGGTCAAGCACATGCGTCAAATCGTTAGCGAAATGAGGGCGCTCACCGTGCTGCGCGACGAGGAACTTTACGCCGCTGCCAAGGAACACCGTGCTCCTTATGAACTGGTGCGCATGGTGGCCAAGACCGGCAAGCTCCCGGTACCGAATTTCTCTGCTGGCGGCATTGCCACCCCAGCCGACGCAGCCCTCATGATGCAACTAGGGGCGGAGGCCGTCTTTGTTGGCTCGGGAATCTTCATGAAAGAAGGGGCGACCCCTCTCGATGTCGAGTTGGATCCGAAAACCGGCGCGGTTCGCAACCCTGAGGAACGCGAGGAAGCAGAATCCAGGGCGAAGGCCATCGTGATCGCCACTGCCCACTACAACGATCCCAAGATTCTGGCCGAGGTCAGCGAGCAGATGACCGGGGCGATGCAAGGTCTGGCAATAGCCGGTCTCCAAGAGGGTGAACTTCTGCAAACCCGCGGCTGGTAACCTCTTGCAACGTCCGCGCATTGGGGTGCTCGCCATCCAGGGAGACTTTGCTGCCCACGCCCAGGCTCTCGTCGAGGCTGGTGCCGACGCCGTCGAGGTCCGAACGCCGGCACAACTGGAAGGTCTCGACGGTTTGATCCTGCCTGGTGGCGAGTCCACGACTTTCCTCAAATTCCTCGAACGGGACGGTCTGCTTGAATCTTTGCAGCGTTTCGTTGAGCAAAAGCCGGCCTTCGGCACCTGCGCCGGCTGTATTCTCCTGGCCCGCAACGTCTCCCATCCTGCCCAGCAAAGTCTTGCCGTGATGGATATCAGCGTGGAACGCAATGCCTATGGCCGGCAGATCGACAGTGCCATCCAGACGGGTGAAACCAGGCTGCCCGGAGGTCCGCTGGAGATGGTCTACATCCGTGCACCGCGGATTGCCAGTGTTGGCCCCGGCGTCGAGGTCATGGCGGAAAGGGACGGTTTTCCGGTCCTGGTGCGGCAAGGCAAACTATTGGCGGCCACCTTCCATCCTGAGCTCTCGAGCGATCGCCGCGTTCACCAACTCTTCGTCGACATGGTCCGAGGCTCATAGGGGCTGCCGAAAAAATCGCAAACTGCCTGAGAGGCAGCCGCCAGGGCTAAAGAGGCTGCGTGTGAACTCGGTCCTGGAGGAAGGGCACGGCTTCAGCCGTTCCGTGACGGTTTTTCTATCCTCTGAATTCTCTTATGCCTTGATAAAAAGATGCCCTCAGGGGCTAAAGCCCGGCATTTTTCCCAATCTTTATGGCCCGACTGAAGTCGTGCCCTGATACAAAACAGAGCTTTTCCGCAGCTCGTAAAGTTGTCCCGTGAGACAAAATCGAGTTCTCACGCAGGCTCTAAAACCCGCAATTTATAAAGTGAGCGTTTCCGCGGGTTGAAAACCCGCTCCCCCCGGACTGAAGTCCGGGGCTGACACGTACAAAACAGAGCGATGCCACAACGCTCGCTTTCGCTCTGCGCCTTCTGTGGAAGTGACGACAGTTCATGCCAGAGAATTAGATTTCAACAAAGCAGTGTGAGTCCAACGTCAAACAGGAGTAATCTTCAGAATGTCGGAGTTCATCCATGCCTGCTACCTTCACCCGCACCCCTGTTGAGACCGAGCGCAAGGATCCTGGATTTGGCGGCAAACCGCCGGTTGCCCGCAGGCCGACAGGCGGCGGTGG
>CAZSUK010000582.1:0-4389 GCA_964609355.1 uncultured Acidobacteriaceae bacterium
TTGCAAGCAGGATCACCGCAAACGAAGTGGGTTCCACCCAGCTGCTCGTCTGCGGAGTCCATCCCCAACCGCGGTACGAATCATTTTGTTTGGTGATTTTGTGATGGGAGAGCAAGCGGCCCCGCCAGCGTCTCCACAGTGAACCGTCACGCGGCCAATCGTTACAGATCCACTTCACCCCGGCCGCCGCGGCCGCGCGCGCCTGCACGTCCGCGCCGAGCGCCCAGCAGGCTAGCGCAGTCACCCAACATCCACTGCTCATTTCCGCTGACGCGGGCCACGAACCGTTCGCCAGCTGCGCATTCCGTAAGAATTGCAAACCGCGCGCAGAAATTTCGGTTGACGGTGCGCTGCTCTCGAGCGCCCGCAAAGCCAGGATTGCCCAACTGGTCGGTTCGACCCGGCTAACTAAACCCGGTTGGTATCCCCAACCGCCATCCCCATTTTGCGCGTTGCAAATGAAAGGCAAACAGACTTTCATCGCGAATGCGGAGTCACTCAAAGGATTCGCGGCGTGGAGGTTTTCCCCGGCGGGAGTCATTTGGCGCGACCTCGTCCGGCTGCCGTCACATGATCTGGCGCGACGATGGGGCTTCTTCGCTCTTCTCAATCGGCAAATCTTCCGCCACCTGCTGAATTCCCAATTGACTGATTAGCCTGTGTAAATACCCGCGCGCTACGCGCAATGTGCGTGCGCTTTCCGCCTTCCGCCAGCCGCACTCTCGCAGGGTGCGCAGCACCAGCCTGCGCTTGAATTGGCGCACTTCTTCCTCATAGGACTGATTGAATTGCGGAGCTTCGCACGCGCCGCCGCGAATCGTCGCCGGCAGTTGCCAAATATCCACCGTCGGCCCTTCGCAAAGCACCACGGCGCGCTGCACCGCGTTCTCCAGTTCGCGCACGTTACCGGGCCAGCTGTATTCTTCCAGCGCGCGCAGCGCCGGCTGTGAAAACCGCTTGGCCTTCCTTTTGAATCGTTCCGCAAAACTCTGTAGAAAATGTTGCGCGAGCAGCGGAATATCGTCGTGGCGCTCGCGCAACGGCGGCAGATGCATCTGAACCACATTAAGCCGGTAATACAAATCGTCGCGGAACTTCCCCTGCTGCACCATTGCCGCAAGATTGCGATTCGTCGCACAAACCAGCCGAATATTTACATCAATCTTCACATTGCTACCGAGTCGCTCAAAACTTCTTTCCTGCAGCACGCGCAGTAGCTTGGGTTGTAACCCCAGACTCAAATCGCCGATCTCATCCAGAAACATCGTTCCAGAATCCGCCGCCTCCACTCGGCCGCGACGAGTCGCAAAAGCCCCTGTAAACGAACCTTTCTCGTGGCCAAACAGCTCGTCTTCGATTAGGGATTCAGGCAGGTTGGCGCAGGAAAACGCGACCAGTGGGCGAGAACTGCGCCCGCTCATTTTGTGGATCGCTCGTGCCAGTAATTCCTTACCGGTCCCCGTCTCTCCGGTGATTAGAACGTTCACATCACACGGAGCGATCTTCTTCGCCAGCGCGAAAAGATCCTGCATCACGTTCGCGGTGCCCAGCAGCTCGTGCAGTCTTCCATCATTTCGCTCGCTGTTGCGTAGGCGCGTTAATTCCTTCTCCGCGGCGTGAAACCGGTGAGCGCGTTGTAGAATAAGTCGGAGTTCAACGATATTCGGAGGATTCGTGACGCTGTCGTATGCGCCGCGCTCCGTCACCCGTAGCGAGAGTGGCCGGTTTTCGGCGTCATACAGCACAACCACCGGAGGATGCGACGGAATCCTGCACCAGGTGTCAACCAGCCGCAAACCGAGTTCGCAATCTCCCTGGGTGCTGGACGCTCGCAGATCGAGCAGCACTACGTCGCACCACTCGCGCAAATCATTCAGATTGCTGAACTCGAAATCGCTCGAAACGTTATATTCGAACGCACTCCCGAGTGCGCGCGCAATCACGCCCGTCAGCCCCGCATCCTGGCTTACAAAACACACGTGCACAACTTCATGAATCAATGTTCGTGCCCCCAGTGCCGGTTTGCGCGCCACACGTCGGTTGAGCAAACTCCGGCGCCATTACCGCGGCTTCCAGGAAGAGCCGTCAAAGATTTGATTGGTTGGGCTGCAAGATCGTTCTCTCCCCCTTACAACTTTGAGAGAACGATTTTGCAAGGGCCTTACGGACCGCAAGCGGTATGCCAACGGAGCTTTTTTTGGGCGAAAATCAATTTGCCTAGCTAAGCTAGCCGTAGTCAACCAGATCACGAACGTGAAGTCAAGGGCGCAAGCGCGGCGAACCCGTGCGATCGCCATGCAGATGCCAATCATCTGCATACTTTTGCTATGTTACTTCCCGATTGCCCTGTAAGTGTACGGATGCAATGGTTCGCTTATGGCTCTTCCTGAATACCTAGACCGCGATCAAAACCACAAGATCCGGCACCACCGATGCTGTGTCATCAGACATGCACATCGTCCGACGCTGCTTCACCGCGCGCCGAGCTACGGACTTAAAGCTTTGCTCGAATTCTCGATCGGAATTCCTATCAGGATTTCCACAGGCACGGGCTTGCCATCCCGCATCGCCGGCTTGAACTTCCATTGCCCAAACGCTGCGCGCGCTGCTGCATCCATTTCCGGCGCAACACCTTGGAAGACTTCCAGATTCTCCACCACTCCGTCGTCTCTCAGCGTGCCCTTCAGCACGATCTTCTTGTAGGCCTTCTCCGGGGGGACCGGTATCCGGCGAAAATCAAATCGGGCTTCCGCATCAGGGGGTACCAGACCCTGCTCTAGATGGACAATCGTCCCGCGGGAGTCCGTCGTGGCTTTTGTCGCGGTACTGCTTTTCACACAGTACTGCATCGCCCAGCTCTGTCCGGGCATGGATAGAAAAATCGAGTAAATCTTTCCGCAGTGCAGCGCTCCGTACGCGTCCAACCCACCGCCGCCCATAGGGCCCACAGCAACCACAAGAGAGTTCTTTCGCACCGTGAACGTAGGCGGCACTGGATACACCATGTTTAATGCGAACTCATTTTCCAGCTGCCCGCCCGTCACGCTTCCGCCTTCCGCCCCTTTGATGCTTACCACGCCGGAGGCCCCCGAATTCCCGCCCCCGCCTCCTTCGCCACCTGGACCCATCCCCGTGCTGCCGTCCCCGCCCGCGCCGATTCCGCCCTTCCCGCCGGCTACCGTGCCGTAGGTCACTCCCCCTGCGGAGCCCGGCTGCTTTCCCGCTGGAGATATAGAAAAATTGCCCCAGCGGTTTCCCGCAGGAATGCTCACCACCGTCGCCGGTCCGGCAGGATCCACGCCAAGCACCAGCAGGTCAGCGCCGTCGGGAATGTTCGCACCTTCCCCGCTACCTGAATCTCTACGCCCGCCTGCCGTGCCGTTCAACGTCGGCTTCGCTGCGCCAGAGACCGGGATTGGTAGGCGCGGTTGCGTTACGGGGGGCTTTAGAAACGTCGCGAGCGGTGAATCGGGGCCTTGCGCCTGGGGCGTTGGCGCTTCATCGGAGGTCACCTTGCGCGCCGCGCGAATTGGGCTTGCATAGTTTGCATTCAGCGGCAGCTTTGGCACTTCCGAAGGAGTGCTCAATACCACGTTCGGCAAGTTCATCTCGGTTTCAATGCGCAGATCAGGCGGCGATGAACGCTGATAAATCGTTTGTCTGAAATTATCGGGGTGCGCGGGGTTCGAGACCGCTCGCAATTCGTCTTGTCGTGCGCTGCTTCCCAGCGCCGGTGGCAATTCGCGGATTGCGCCGTCGCCCGGATGGGCTCCTGGACCAGCAGGCGTGATACGCGGCAGCGGTTTGGCGGAATTGGCAGGCGGCAACGGATAATAAATTTTCTCGTACGTCGGCGGTTCGTCCACCATGCTTGAGGCATCGGAAGGAATCGCGTGACTAGCGTAAATCACCAGCAGCAGCGCGCCACAATGCAGTGCGAAGGACGCGCCCACCGTCTTTCGCGGCATTCGCGCGCGCCCTACGTTGCCGTGCCGGAAAAGGTAAACCGTTCGGCGCGATGACGCAGCGTCCTGGCGCGAAAACATCAGCAAAAGCGATTCCCACATACCCGCAAACGGGCTCGGCGGGGGTACGAGCAATCGTAGCGGTTTTCCACCCGCGCTCGGGATGATTAGGGGCCCAGCACCCGCGCCCGAACGCGGCGCGGCCGAAGCGGGAGGAATCCTCAGTATAGAATTCTGTGCCCAGCCGAATGTTGAGTGGTCCACCGTTCGTTTTCTCGCATTGACGCGCCGACGCTTGGTCCCGGACTTCGGCTTGGTCGAACGATCTACAGGATTGCGAGGCCACCGCAACTCGAAGCAACTCTGGAGCCAATAGCCTAACCTCTATGCGCATGCGCATTGCGCGGATATCCCGGGGCGAATT
>CAZSUK010000583.1:0-5381 GCA_964609355.1 uncultured Acidobacteriaceae bacterium
TTGTTGTTAACTGCGCAGCGTGCGATCGCCGGCATGCCCAAGGTGACGGGCTCGGCTGCAGAACCGGGCCTGTCTTCGAGCATGCAAAAGGTTTTGAACGAGGCCTCCAAGGAGGCCAGCGATTTCAAAGACGAGTACGTATCGACAGAGCATTTGTTGCTGGCGCTGGCACACATCAAAAACGATCCGGCGCAATTGCTGTTGACGTCTGTGGGAGCGACCCGGGACGCCATCCTCAAGGCGCTCACTTCGGTGCGCGGCAACCAGAGAGTCACCGATCAGAACCCGGAAGGCAAATACCAAGCCCTGGAGCGCTACGCCAAGGATCTGACCGAACTCGCGCGGCGAGGGAAACTGGATCCGGTCATCGGCCGGGATGAAGAAATTCGCCGCGTGATCCAGGTGCTGTCTCGCCGGACCAAGAACAATCCGGTATTGATCGGCGAGCCCGGAGTGGGCAAGACCGCCATCGTTGAGGGTTTAGCGCGCCGTATCGTCTCCGGCGACGTCCCCGAGCTGCTGCGTGACAAGCGCGTCATCTCGCTTGACCTGGGCTCCATGCTGGCGGGCGCGAAATATCGCGGCGAGTTCGAAGACCGGCTCAAAGCAGTGCTCAAGGATATCGAGGAATCTCATGGGCGCATCATCCTCTTCATCGACGAACTGCACACCCTGGTAGGGGCAGGCGCAGCCGAAGGCGCCATCGACGCTTCCAACATGTTGAAGCCGCCCTTGGCGCGGGGTGAGTTGCGGGCCATCGGCGCGACCACCCTCAATGAATATCGCAAATACATTGAGAAAGATGCCGCCCTGGAGCGCCGTTTTCAGATCGTCTTTGTAGGCGAGCCAACCGTAGAAGACACCATCGCCATTCTGCGCGGTCTCAAAGAACGGTACGAGGCCCACCACAATGTGCGCATCAAGGACTCCGCCATCGTAGCCGCGGCCACTCTTTCGCACCGTTACATCTCGGACCGCTTTCTGCCTGACAAGGCAATCGACCTGGTGGACGAGGCGGCGGCTTCGCTGGCCATTCAGATCGGCTCGGTGCCGGTCGAAATTGATCAGCTGGAGCGGCAAATGATTTCGCTCGAGATCGAGCGCACGGCGCTGAAGAGGGAAAACGACCGCAACTCGAAAGAGCGGCTTGAGGTCGTGATCCGGGAACTTGCGGCGTTGAAAGAAAAAGCCACCGCCTTGCGCGCCCGCTGGCAGACCGAGCGTGAGGCAATCACTCGCTTGACCGAAGTGAAGAAGAAGATCGAAGCGCTGCGTTTCGAGATGGATGAGCAGACGCGGCGTGGCAATCTGGAGCGCTCCGCTGCCATCCAGTACGGCGAACTGCCTCAGCTTGAAGCCGAGCTGAAGCGGTTAAACGCGCAGCAGGACACCGATGCCGGAGGCACTCGTCTGCTTAAAGAAGAAGTCGACGAAGAAGACATTGCCAAAATCGTAAGCAAGTGGACCGGCATCCCGGTAGACAAGATGCTCGAAGGCGAAGTGCGCAAGCTGGTGGAGATGGAAGGCCGGCTGCGCGAACGCGTAGTCGGGCAGGAGGAAGCAATCGAGACGGTTGCGAATGCCATTCGCCGGTCACGCGCCGGCCTCAGCGATCCCAATCGACCGATAGGTTCGTTCCTCTTCCTTGGACCAACGGGAGTTGGCAAGACAGAGACTGCGCGCGCGTTGGCGGAATTCCTTTTTGACGACGAGCATTCCATGATTCGCATCGACATGTCGGAGTACATGGAAAAGCATGCGGTCGCCAGGCTCATCGGCGCGCCGCCTGGATATGTCGGTTACGACGAAGGTGGCCAGCTGACCGAGGCAGTCCGCCGCCGTCCCTACTCGGTAATCCTGTTCGACGAGATCGAGAAGGCGCACCCGGATGTCTTCAACATCCTCTTGCAAGTGCTCGACGATGGCCGCCTCACCGACTCGAAAGGTCGCACAGTGGACTTCAAGAACACGGTGCTGATCATGACCTCGAACCTGGGAGCGCATCTACTGCAGTCCGATAACTTGGAGAGCGAATCTGCATTTGAAGAGGCGCGTGAGCAGGTGATGCAGCTATTGCGGCAGAGCTTCCGCCCGGAGTTTCTCAACCGCATAGACGATGTAGTCATTTTCCGTCCGCTCAACGAGGAGCAGTTGGTGCATATCGTCGATCTGCGCCTGGCCGATCTGCGCAAGCTTTTGGAACCGCGCAAGATCACGCTCGAGCTGACATCAAATGCGCGTCACCAGTTATTGTTGACGGGCTACGATCGGCAATACGGAGCTCGTCCGATGAAGAGAGCCATCCAGCACTTGATCCAGGACCCCTTGGCCATCAAGATTCTGGACGGCGAAATCCTTCAGGGCGATCACGTAAAAATCGATGCCGATCCGCTCAAGAATCGGCTGCTCTTCGAAGTAGTAGGCAGGACCGTAGAAGCCTAAGACGGCAAGCACTACACTGCGACCCTAAATAGAGTGGGTGGCCCAGGTCTCGCTTTTGAGACCTGGGTTTTCCGTTGAGGGAGAGAGCGAATGTAGAGGCGAGTCTTTCTTGCCCTGCCACAGGGGATCGGGTGCCCCATCCTTCGCGTTGTTGGCGAAGGGTGGGATGCCACTGCTCTTCCCCGAGGCGCTCCCCCGCAACGTCTGCTTATCCCACCCTTCGCAGAAAGCGCGAAGGATGGGGCACCCGATCCTTTGTGGCAGGGCAAGAAAGACGGTTTTCGACTATGCCGCAAATGAAACCGCAACTGTTCGCAAAAGAGGTCGGGCCATAAACGATCGAAAAATCGGGCTTTAGTCCCTGCTAGACCCACTCCCCTTTACGCATGAGCGGCTCCGCAACCCCCGTTGCCGTAATCCCGTCCAGATCAATCTCACTCGATCCGATCATCCAATCCACATGGATCAGGCTCTCATTCGCCCCCCTGGCAGCAAGCTCCTCGGGCGTCAGTTGATCCCCATTTTTCAAACAAGTGCTATACGCCTGTCCCAAAGCAATGTGGCTGGCCGCGTTCTCATCGAACAGCGTATTAAAAAACAGCAGCCCACTGCTGGCAATCGGTGAGGAGTGCGGAACCAGCGCAACTTCTCCCAGGCGGCGTGCCCCATCGTCGGTATCGATCATTCGTTGCAGCACTTCCTGCCCCCTGGATGCCTTGGCGTCGACCACACGCCCCTGCTCAAAGCGCACCGCTATCTTCTCAATCATGGTGCCTTGATAAGAAAGCGGCTTGGTGCTCGTGACCGTTCCTTCTACACGATCTTTGTGCGGCGTAGTAAACACCTCTTCCGTAGGCATGTTTGGAATGCAATACGCGCCCGTGCCGGCTTGCGTCCCTCCGCCCATCCATAGGTGATCGTCCGCCAGGCCCACCCGCAGATTGGTCCCGGGTCCCTGGAAATGCAGCGCAGAGTAGCGCTTCTCATTCATCAGATCGGCGCGTCGATGAAGCCCCGCGTCATGTTGCTTCCAGCGAGCAACAGGATCGTCCCCATCTACCCGCGACGCGGCGAAGATCGCGTCCCACAGCCTGCTCATCGCCTGATCGGGCGGCAATTCAGGAAACACTGTTGCTGCCCACGCCGGCGTGGCGCTGGCAACAATCGTCCAATTGATATCGTGCCGGGTAATGAGCTCGATCGCCGGACGGTACGCTTTCGAAACTGCGCGGTTGGCCCGGCCAACTTTTTCCGGATCTTCCTTTGACAGCAGTGACGGGTCACCGCCGGTAATCGCCAGCCGTGCAGCACCGCTGCGAAATGCATTTGCCATTCCTTCAAAGAGCCATCCCTGGGCTTTGTCGAATCCTGCGTCTTCCGCATAGCGGTAGCGCAGCAACGACGACTGCTCATCGGTAAAAAGAGTAGTCACCAGCGAAGCGCCCGCCTTGTAGGCCTGTTCGGTAATCAGCCGAGCCAGCGGCAAAGCATCCAGTGTTGCCGTCATGACCAATTCCTGGCCGCGCGCGAGCCCCAGCCCGGCGTTGATCGCGACCTGCGCCAGCCGCTCAAGCTTCTGTTCAAAGGTCAGAGATATCTTCGGAAGCTCAGTGATGGTAGCCATAAATTCCCTCTTCTCCATTATCAATCACAAAGCACACGCGGAACCCGGGGACCGATCGCGCACAATACCTCCCAGGGAACCGTCCCGCAAAGGTCAGCTAGATTCCAGGCATCAAGCGTTTCGCTGCCCTGGCTCCCCAACAGCACCACTTCGTCCCCGATCGCAACATCGGGAATAGCCGTGACGTCCACCGTTGCCTGGTCCATTGAAACGCGCCCGGCAATGGGAGCTTCCTGACCTCGGATGAGGACATAGCCGCGATTCGAAAGCAGGCGATTGAATCCGTCGGCGTACCCTACGGGCAGCAACGCGAGACGAGTGTCGCCGGCCGCGACGAAGGTATTGCCGTAGCCCGCGGTGTCCCCGGCACGCAGGCTGCGCAGCGAAGTTACCTGGGTCTTCCACGTCAGTACCGGAACAAAGCCCGGCTCGCCATCCCACGAGAGCCCGTCTTGGGTCACGCGGTCAACATAACCATAGAGAGCCAGACCGGGGCGCAACATCAGCCGCGCTCCAGCCTGCGATGCCATACGGCTCAAAGCCTGCCGGTCGGATCCGGCGATGATGGTCGACGAATTGCCCGCATGCAGCCACTGTGGGCGCAAGCCATTCGCGGCAATCATTCCCAGGGCTGCTTGAAGAGTTGCCAGCTGCGGGTTAGGGCGGATAGTCGAGATGGTTTCGGGGGAAGAGAAGTGGGTCATCACTCCTTCCAGTCGCAGGCACGAAGCAGATTGAAAACGAGCTAACAACGACGCCAGTTCGGCCACGCCTACGCCTTGGCGCGACATCCCGGTATCAATCTCCAGATGAACCGCGATCGACCCGGAAGGCAGGCTGCGGGCTATCCCCACCTGCTCCAGCATGTCAAGGTGCCACGGCTCCCAAACCACCGGAGTCAGTCCCCAGTCGACAACCGTCTCTGCGTCCCCTTGGAATATCCCGGACATCAACAGGATGCGTGGTTGAGGGCAGACCGCGCGCACCGCACAGCCCTCTTCCGTCGAGGTTACCCCCAGCCATCGCGCCCCGGCCGCGGCCAGCAGCGGTGCGCATGCCAGCGCATCATGGCCGTAGGCGTCGGCCTTCACCACCGGCATCAAATCCGCCTTGGAGCCGGCCAGGCCGCGCAGCGTCTCATAGTTGGCCAGCAGACGTTGGCTGGAGATTTCAGCCCATACGGGCCGGTTCGGCTGAGCCACTTAGTATTCTCCCGGGCCCTCACCGAAAGCCAGGTTCTCAAAGCGCGTGCATTCTGCAAGATACGCCAGGTGCACCGAGCCGGTGGGACCATTGCGCTGTTTGGCGATGATGA
>CAZSUK010000584.1:0-31789 GCA_964609355.1 uncultured Acidobacteriaceae bacterium
AAGCCGGACCCCAAAATTTTTGAGCTGGCGCTGGATGTGCTGCAACGGGATCCAGAAGAAGTCGCTTTTATCGACGACCGGCCGGGGAACTGCGCAGCGGCAGAAGTCTTGGGAATCCATGCCATCCAGTATCAGGACGAAAGCCAGTGCGCGCAGGCGCTCGAGCGTCTGGGCCTTGGCAGCGGCGTAAGGACATAACCAACCGAGTTGAGCGAAGGAGCAAGTGCCATGGCAACGATGGAAGTGAAATTCACTCCCGAAGACCTGAAAGCGGCGCAGAGTGCCGAACGTATCCCTGAGCCTACTGCCGTGGTTATTTTCGGCGCATCGGGTGACTTGACTAAACGGAAGCTGTTGCCCGCCCTGTTTCATCTGGAACAATCCGGCTTGTTGCCGCAGGAGTTCTCGGTGGTGGGCGTCGCCCGGCGCCCGCTGCAGGACGAATTTGCGAAAGACATGCGCGAAGGCATCCTGCAGTTCGGCGGAGTGAAGGAAGGGGACGCGAAGCTGGATGAGTTCATGAAAAAAATCAGCTATCACGCCATGAACTTCGACGACCCGGAAGGCTATGGGAAATTAAAGTCCTTACTCGAGGATATCGACGAGAAAAAAGGAACCCGGGGGAACAGGCTCTTCTACCTGGCGACGGCCCCGGAATATTTTGCCGACATCATTGAGCAGCTGGGCGGCCATGGAATGGCCAAGCCCGCCAAGGGCAAGGTGCACGTCATCATCGAGAAGCCATTCGGCCACGATCTCGACTCGGCCCGGCACTTGCTCGATGAAGTGAACCGGGTGTTTGCTGAGGACCAGATCTTCCGCATCGATCACTACCTGGGCAAGGAGACGGTGCAGAACATCCTGGTCTTCCGCTTCGCCAACGGGATTTTCGAGCCAGTCTGGAATCGTAACTATGTCGATCACGTACAAATCACCGCGGCTGAGGACATCGGCATCGAAGGCCGCGGACCGTTCTACGAGAAGGCCGGCGCCCTGCGCGATGTAGTCCAGAACCACGTGATGGAGCTGCTCTCGTTTGTCGCCCTCGAGCCTCCGGTGTCTTTTGAAGCGGATGCGATGCGGCGGGAAAAAGTGAAGGTGTGGCGCTCGGTCCAGCCTATTCACGTGATGGATGTGGTGCGAGGTCAGTACGGTCCGGGCGTAACCGATGGCAAACCGGTTAAAGGCTACAGGCAGGAGGATCGTGTCGATCCAAACTCCTCCACGGAGACGTATGCTGCGCTCAAACTGGGCATAGAGAACTGGCGTTGGGCTGGGGTGCCGTTTTATCTGCGCGCGGGTAAGCGGCTGGCCAAGCGGGCGACCGAGATCACCATCCAGTTCAAGCAACCACCGCAGTTGCTATTCAAAAATCAGTCCGGTCCCTGCAGGGATCTACAGCCCAATCTGATCACCATGCGTATTCAGCCGGACGAAGGAATTTCTCTGCGCTTCGGGGCCAAGGTTCCAAGCCCGAACATGGAAGTCTGTCCGGTGAACATGAACTTCAGTTATGCGGATGCCTTCGGCAAATCGTCGGCGAATGGCTACGAAAGGCTGTTACTGGATGCGATGCTTGGCGACGCCACCCTGTTCGCTCATCGCGATGGAGTGGAGGCCACATGGGCGCTTCTGACTCCCATTCTCGAATATTGGGCCGGTACGAAGCCCAGGGACTTCCCGAATTATCCCGCGGGGACGTGGGGACCGAAATCAGGGGATGAATTGCTGGCCCGCGACGGGCGAACCTGGCACCAGCTCTAGGCTTGGAAGAGGTTTTGAAGGTTACGGACGCTCATTAGCCCCTAAAGGCTGCGAATCCGGGGTTAATATCGCTGCCCACAGGCGCCGGCAAAAACAAGTTGCTAGAATTTGGTCTTGAATAGGGGCCCGAGTTTAGTCGTGCCATTGCCGCGTGAAAATTTCTGCGCTTTAGCCGCTGCCAACTGGGGCCTTCATCGTTAGGGGCTGCGATAATCGATTTGCATGGCCGAGAAGATCGAAGTTTCTTATTACGTTGATGCGAGCGCGGAGGCAGTCAACCGGCGCGCGGCGCAGTACTTTGTGGACGGCATCCGCTCCGCTGCCGGAGCGCGCGGCAAAGCCCGGATCGCTATTTCCGGTGGCAACACCCCCAAGCATACCTTCGAGCTGCTGGCAGAGCCTAGCGAACCTTACCGCGAGCAGATCCCCTGGGAGAAGCTCGAGCTGTATTGGGTGGACGAACGCTGCGTGCCGCCGGATCATCCGGACAGCAACTTCCGCATGACCCGGGAGGCCCTCCTCGACAAGGTACCCCTGGACAAGAGTCAGATCTTCCGCATTCAGGGCGAGCTTGACCCGGAAGAAGCTGCAGCTAAATATGAATTTGATATCCGGCAAAGCTTTCGTCTCGAGGGCGCAGAGTTACCTTGCTTTGATATGGTTCAATTGGGCATGGGTCCAGATGGCCACACGGCATCGCTCTTTCCCCATACCGAGGGGTTGCACGAGATCATGCGCATTGCCATTGCAAACCATGTCCCTCAACAGAAGGAGTCATGGCGAGCCACGCTCACCTGGCCGGTGATCGATCGAGCCCGCGATGTGTTCTTTTTGATTGAAGGCACCGACAAGGTGGACGCGCTCAAGGCAGTATTTTGCGGACCTTACGATCCGGAAACTTATCCTTCGCAGTTGATCCGGCCTGCCAGCCATCGCATCACGCTCATGCTCGATTCCGCCGCTGCTGCCGCACTGCCCCCGCCTCAAGCGGACGGCGTTGGCAAACTGGAGATCACTCGATGATCCTGGCAGGGGATGTAGGCGGCACCAAGGTCGACCTGGCCTTATGCAAGTTCGACAAAGGACAGCTGCTGACTGTCCATGAGCATCGGTACCACGCCAAAGATTTTCCCGGACTGGTGAAGGTGGTGGAAGCCTTCCTGGACGAGTGCAAGCAGTCCCTGGGTGGGCCCATTGACGTGCGTGCCGCTTGCTTTGGGGTCCCGGGTCCGGTCCGCAATGGCCGTTTGAAGTTGACCAACCTTCCCTGGATGCTGGACGCAGTCCAGCTTGCCGGCGATCTCAAGATAGAACACGTCTTCCTGATCAACGATCTGGAAGCGAATGGGTATGGAATTGCCGAGTTGACGCCGGATCAGATTCTTGTTTTGAGTCCGGGAGGTCCGGCAGCAGAAGGCAATCGTGGTCTGATTGCCGCGGGCACAGGGCTGGGCGAGGCGATCCTGGTGTGGGACGGTAAGACATACAAGCCCATGGCCTCGGAAGGCGGGCACGGCGACTTTGCCGCTCGCAATGAAGATGAGATTGGGCTGCTGCGCTACCTGCAGAAAACCCTGGGCGGCCGCGTGAGCTCAGAACGCGTGATCTCCGGCATCGGGCTAGCGAATGTCTACGCCTACTGCCGCGATGTGAAAGGCCTGCCAGAGCCGCAATGGCTAAAGGATCGTATGCTTGCAGAGGATCCCAATGCAGTGATCGGCGAATTGGGCGAGTCGGGCGCCAGCGAACTCTGCGTTCAGGCTCTCAGCATGTTCATCTCCGCCTATGGGGCGGAGGCCGGCAACCTGGCATTGAAGATCCTTTCCGCTGGAGGCATGTATGTGGGGGGAGGCATTGCCCCCAAGGTGCTCAAAAAAATGCAGGATGGCACCTTCATGAAGGCGTTTACTGACAAAGGCCGGCTCAGCGACTTGCTGGTGCAGATGCCGGTTCGCCTGATCCTGGAAAGCCGCGCCGCACTGATGGGCGCTGCGGCCTATGCTGAAGCCCGCGCGGCCGAGATCGGGGGCCTCTCCGAACGCGCCGAGTCTGTCCAATTGGCACCGTCGTAGCTTCCATTTGCATCTAATCGCCGGAGGGAAACGTAATCATGCTACGCAGATTGCCTCGATGGTTCGCAGGCGCAGTTCTCCTATTTGTAGTGACCTTGGTAGTCAGCCCGCGTAGAGCACTGGCACATGCTGTGCTTTTACGTTCCACGCCGCAGAAGAACGCTTTCGTCAGCGGTCCCGATATCACCATCAATCTCAAATACAATTCCCGGGTTGATGGAGCCCGCTCCACCCTGACCTTGTTAAAGCCTGATGGAACCATAGAAAAGATGGATACCCCTGCACAACCTGCTCCCGATGTTTTGTCCGCGACCGGCCGCGGCTTGACCAAGGGAGCGTACGTGCTTCGCTGGCAGGTCCTTGCCGGCGATGGTCACATCACAAGGGGCGAACTTCCTTTTCAGGTCCAATAGATTGGTGCAATAGATTGGCGCAGTAGTTCTGTCTCTCACCCCAATCCGGGCAGCAAATCGTTTACAACCTCCTTCGCTCCACCGTTCTCTCTGAAGAGAGCAACTTGAGATGACTGCTTGATCTGGCTGCTGCGGGATATTGACCTACTTGGGACGTTACTACGCGCGGCAAATCTTGCCTTTGAGGCCCTGCTGCTGGGCGGCATTGCATATTTACTGGCGATTGCGCGTCCTGCGCGAGCCTCCGCCTCCGTCGAGTCTTTCTGTTTCCGCGGTATCCGCTGGGCGGCCCTTGCGCTCATAGCCGCTGAGCTAGTCACCGTTATCCTCTCCAGCGCATCGTTGCTTGGCGACAGCGATCTGCATCTGCAGGACCTGTTCAGCGCCAGGTTCTTTGTCGCGGGTTTGAGCGCGGCATTGCTGGCGATGCTGTTGTGGTTCTGTGGGCGCCGCAAAACCACCACCCTGATGATTCCCCTGAGTCTATTGCTGCTGGTCGCCACCGTATCGACCAGCCACGCGGCCGCTCGTATGGATCATCGCTTGTTGCTGGCGCTGGCCACCGCGCTGCATCACGTGGGAACAGCGGCCTGGATCGGGTCCATGCCCTTCCTGCTGATCTCGTTAGCCCGTGCAGACACCGTGGCAGAGGCTCGCAACATGGCCGGGCGTTATTCGCAAATGGCCCTTATCAGCGTTGCCGTGCTGGTGCTGGCGGGGATCTACATGGCCTGGTTCTATGTAGGCGCCTGGAACGGGCTCTATGGAACCAGCTATGGGCTGCTGCTGCTGGCCAAGATTTACTTGCTGCTGGTGATGCTTATCATGGGCTCGGGCAATTGGATGTTAGTACGTCGTCTCGACACGGATCCCCGGCCCTTGCTGGTGCGGCTTCGCCGCTTTGCCGAAGCAGAGGTGGGATTGGGATTCACGGTCATTCTGGCGGCTGCTTCGATGTCTGCGCAACCACCCGCCGTCGATGTAACCGAGAAAGTGTCACTCCAGCAAATCGTAGCGCGCATGCATCCGGAAATTCCCCGCATGACGAGCCCAGCTGCGTCGCAGCTAACCCCGCCCAGTTCCATCGAGACGGCGATCCGGGAGACGGAGTTCCAGGCTAACGGTGGCAGCGATGCGATCGACCGGGAATGGTCGGAGTACAACCATCATTGGGCAGGCCTGATTGTCTTTTTGGCCGGACTACTGGCCTTTGCCAGTCGCTTTCCCGGCATGCGATGGGCACGTTTCTGGCCGCTCGCCTTCGGCGGTCTTTCGGTCTTCATTTTGTTGCGCGCTGATCCGGAAAACTGGCCGCTGGGCCCACGTCCCTTCTGGGCTAGTTTTTCCGCTCCTGACGTATTGGCTCACCGGGCTGCAGCGTTGCTCATTTTATGCTTTGCCATCTTTGAGTGTGCCGTACAGGCGGGCAAGTTGCGCGCCCGGTGGGCGGCTCTCATCTTTCCCACCATGTGTGCGCTGGGCGCGGCGGTTCTGCTCACCCACAACCACGCCCCCAGCGATATGGCAGAAGACCTGCTTGCCTCGTTGAGCCATACGCCTATCGCGTTGCTGGGCGCAACAGCCGGCTGGACCCGCTGGCTCGAGTTGCGCCTGCCCCCGAGCCGGTCGTCAAAAATCGCTGGGCTGGCCTGGCCGCTGCTCCTCGCCGCGGCAGGCCTCATCCTGCTGAACTATCGCGAAACCTGATGGGGTGAGTTCACGTTTGCTTAAATCTGGCGTGAGCCCTTCCAGAACTCCTCGTGCAACCGTGCACGATCGGCGCCATGCAGGTCCAGCATCCTTTGCGCGGGTTGTTCATTCGAAGGTTCTCGACCTTGACTTCGATCGTCTTAACCTGGTGCCAGGGATATACAAATTTCTCCCAAATAAGAAATCCTGACGAAGCCCACCCCTCAAGCAGTGCCGTGAGTTCCTTTTTTACGTCTGTCTCGTGTCGCACGGGCAACAGTTCTACTGTTTCGCCGGACACAAGATGCGCCTTCAGATGCGCTATGAGCATTCGCTACGTTCCTCTCCACCGTAAGATGCGGTCAAAAACCGTGCAGCGTTACAAATGCATGTACATATCTGCCATGTATTGCACAAAGGTTGTACGGTTTGGGCCCATCTGTCACTTGAGCGGATACATAGCTTCTGCTTCAATCGTTGAGTGAAGCCCGAGCCCCAATCCCCCTTATCTTCCTCGCAGCATTCGATCCCTGGCAAGATCGTCGAATTCGCTGATCTTCGCTTGTCCACGCCGATGACAGGTCAGCCCTTAGTGCTGCTCGAGTACGAAGACCGTCAAGGGACGCGATCGATTCACCAGGTGGCGTTAACCTGCACCGGGCAGGGACGGGGTGGCCTAGTATATTTTGGCGGCTATGACAAGGGAAAATTCAGTATTTTTCGGGCAGATTGCATTCACCGGGTTGTAACTCTCTAGGTAAGCAGACGCTTAGATCGTAGTTAACTCCATGTATTCCTCGCAAAACCAAAGGGTAAACTTTCGTTCACCCCAAGCGTGATACTTTCGTGCTCGCTCACGAGCAGACGCAAAGTATTGATTCAAAATAACAAAACGAATCCCAGGCGCCTCGGTGCGCTCGCTTTTCGCGGCCTGACGTCTGCGAAATTGCACTTCGCATCCTCCCTGCAACTAAAGCTGTAGCATTCTGCGACGGCAAAGTGTAGCCTCATCCTCACTCCCCTAGGTAAGCTGCAACTTACGTGTTATGTCGTGCGACGATTCACCCTGATGCAGCTCATCGGTAAAAGAGGGCAGGTTCACCACCGCCCCATGACTAGGGAAGACCGAACAAACAAGTTGTAGAGGAGCGCTGTCACATGCCCGTTACCCTCGCCAAGTATTTTCTCCCGAAGTGGAAATTGCTCTGCTTCACTGTCCTGGCTCTCGCCTTTTGCGCTTCCAACTCCTGGGCCCAAGCCCCATCTATCGTTTTCGATGCACAGCAGACCGCCGGCATTGGGTACTCCAGTCCCCAAGCCCTCGTAGTTTCCAGTAACGGAACAGTCTTCATTGCAGACACCGCCAACAACCGGATCGTCGCTCTTGCGACCTTCTTACCGGGGCTTGGTGCCAACACTGTAGTTCCCACTGCACCATACGTGCTGAGTGCCCCGACGTCGCTCGCCCTGGATGCGCATGGAAATCTTTTTGTTGGGGATGCTCCCACCACCGGCGGCAGGATTATCGAGTTATTGGGCGATGGCAACGGGAATGTGACCGGCGTAAACCCGACGCCCATCGTTTCCGGGGGTCCGCTTATCAACCCGATTTCGCTAACGTTTGACAGTGCCGGTACGCTGTTCATCGGTGACGCCGATACCCTGACCTTCGAAGATCTACCGCCCAACGTGGGGACCATCTATTCTGTGGCAGCCGGGACCACTACACTCACGCCTCTGACATTCACTGGTCTCCCAGCCCAGTTTGCGCCCGCAGCTTTGCTGAGAGACGCATCGAACAATCTCTACATTTCCGATAATGGCGGTTTTGGTACCCCTCCTAACACAACTTTAGGCGGCATTTACAAAGCGCCCGACACAGGCGGAGCCGCGACAAAGATTTCCACGCAGCAATTTTCTATCAATCAACCTTCAGGCATGGCGTTTGATGCGGCGGGCAATCTGTACGTAGCGACCCTTCTCGGAACCGGAACGGGTTTCAACCCGGGGCAGCAGGTTTTAGTCATCCCGTTCGCTTCCCCCACTACCCCTTACATTCTGCCCAGCAGTGGGCTCGACAGCGGCGCCAGCATGGCGTTTGATCAGCACGGCAATCTGGATGTACTTGACTCGGTAGATGGGGCTGTTCTTCAGTTGTCGTCACCCAATCCGGTCAACCTGGGAAATGTGACTCTCGGCGGCCCACCTGGATCCGCAGTGCTATTCAACTTTGAATTCAACGCGCCCGTAAACCTGAGGGGATTTCGTGTTCTTACTCAAGGTGACGTGAGCACCGAAATTAGCCAGGTAGCCGGAGGAAACTGCACTCTCGGAAACCACACCACGCTTGGTGCCGGCGGCCCGAGAATCTCCGCCTTCTTTCCCTATACCTGCCAGGAAAATTATTCCGGCACGCCCAGCTTTCCAGGAGTCCGCACTGGGGCCATCCAGGTTAGGGGTGCGGCGGCGACGATTCTTGCTTCCGTACCGGTATGGCAGACGGGTTTTGCTGGAGCACAGGTCACCTATCCTCTCACCACGACTACTACCGTGACGAACCTGCAGCAACCGCAGGCGATCGCGATCTCGGGGCTGAATAAGACGGTATATGTCGCCGATACCCTGGCTGGCAAAGTTTATTCCTACCCCGGGCTCGCGAGCACGGCACAAACCACGGTTAATACGGGAACCATCGCCCTCTCGGCGCCCAGTGCTCTGGCTCTCGATGGAGCCGGAGACCTGTATATCGCGGACTATGGCCCCGACGCTGGGCCCGGTCAAGTGATTAAAGTACCGACGACAACTGGTCTTGCGCCTTCAGTCGTGAACACTGGGACGCTGCTGCAGCACCCAATTGCTCTGACGTTCGATTATCTGGGCAACATGTATATCGGAGACGCGGGGCCGGGTGGGGTATTTGCCGGAGCCAGCGACCCCGGCTTCCTGGTGAAGGTACCGGTTGGGGGAGCGGCGTTTCAAATGCCCATACCGGCGTCCTTGTCGATTGTCTTCCCCCAGGCTTTGGCGACGGACCCCTACACGGCCGACCTATTGATCGGCGATGGTGGTGATCCTTCGTCCTCTGGCCAGGTTGTCAAGATCTTTGCCGACGGCTCCGGCGGCGGAGCAAGTGCGCCCAATCAGTTCCCTGATCCGACTGGACTGGCTTTTGATCAGGCAGAGAATCTTTACGTTCTTGATGGACTCGCTAATACCATCACCGCGGTCCCCGGACCACAACTTCCTAACGGCCAATTCCTGGTGAACTTCGACAATAGTACGTTGGTTGGCGCAAGTGCCATGGCTATTTCGGCCGGGGGACAGAGCTTTGTGATCGCAGGCATCGGCACGGGAAGCTCCAACAATCTGCTGTTCCTGAACGGCAACCGTTCCAGGCTTGCATTTGGGACCGTCAACGTCGGAACGCCAAGTCCGGCGCAGACGGCAACCGTATACAACATTGGCAATCTGGATCTGACGCTCAAAACTCCGTACTTCGTCACCAACGGATTCAATGCCGCGTTCGATGTGTTGAACAGTTCGACCTGCACCAATGGCCTGTTGCTGGCTCCCTCCGTTCCGTGCACCATGAATATTCAATTCACGCCGCAGTCGCTAGGCGGTACTAACCAACAAATCTTCGTTCAGAGCGACGGCTACAACGGAACGGTGAACAACCCGATCCTGACGGTGCAGGGAACCGGCGGCGGCGCTGTGAAGCATAAAGGCAATAGAGACGAAAGAGACGATAAAGACGGGAGAAGATAATCCTGGTTGTACAAGCCGTCGGAGCGCAAATAAATGCGTTCCGGCGGCTTTTTTTGCCTCGGCTAATTGCCAGAGAGACTGTGTGCGTGCGAGGCGGAAGGGTTGGCAATTCTGTTGTAGCCGCAAGAGCTGCAGCTGGAAAGACTTGACCCAGTAACTGAATTGTCATCGCGCTCGGAGTGTCGATAGGCCTGCGGCCCACCCAAAGTCTGGAGGGTACAGCGTTTTCCCAGCCTCCGAAGACCTCTTGCTACTTCCGCCAGCTCAGCTTGGGAAAATATGTCAGCTGGAACGATCCGGTGAAATCATTTTGTGGTCCTGAAGCCAGGGCCGGGACTTTCCAGAACTCCGCCTGGCCAAAGACATTCAGCTCCAGATCGTCCTTGAGACGAAGCACCGCCCTGATGTTTATGTCGTTCTGCGTTGTGCCTCCGGGAATGAAAGTCTTCGAGACTTTGGCATTGCGGTAGCCCAACTGGATGTATTCCTTCGGGCTGAGCCAGTCGGTGAGCCAGGCCTGACCCCCCTTGCCTTCCCGTCCCATCCAACTGCCGAAGAAGTTCTGCTTGTTGGTATAGCCGTCTTTATATTGGTTCTCGTAATAGAGAAATTGGCCACCCTGAGAGGAGGCGACCGGATCGGTCGAAACAGCCTCGGCGCGCAGATCGAGATGGGGAAGTTTGGGGAAATGCGACAAGTAGAGCCCGGGGTTCACTGCCGCGCGCCGTGGCGCAGCCAACGGGCTGACGTCATCGTGAACAAGTGAATCGGTGTATAGGGTCAGCCAATTCTCAACAAATGGCAGCCGCCAGGTAAAGTCAAAGGTAGAACTCCGGAACCCCGGGTCGTTTCTGCTCTCTTTCTCGGCCACGCTCACGTTGCTGAAGCTGGTAAAGCTGTGCCAGAACGAACCAAAAGTGAGAGGCACATGATCCTTACCCGCGAAAACAACCACCCGCGAAAAGCCGAATTCCAAATTCCTGGTTGGTTTAAAGCTGAATTTCTGAGCATGCACCCACGGAGAAACGGGATAGCGATTGCCTTTGAGCGAGCCGAATATAAACTCGTAGCGAAACGGCCCCAGCACATCGGAGACGAACGGAATGCGCAACGGCACTACGCGATTAACGCGCAGGGCGTAGATAGGCTCGGCGTTGTTGCTGAAGGCCATACCTCCGGTTTGCGTCGGGCCCCACCAGTCATCCGCTTTTCCTACAGAGATCTCGTGGTTGGCCACCGAAGTCGCGATGTTGGCATTGAGTAAGCGGAACACGTTGGTCTGCGGTACAGGCTCCGGGGGCAGCAGAGGAGTGCTGTCGACCGCGGAAAAAAGTTCCTGCACGGATTCAGGATAAGCTCCACGACCGGGGGCGTGCTGGTACTCCCCGCGTACGTCGAGAGAGAAATGGTATCCCTCAGCCCAGGCCGTAAAACCATCCAGAGCATTGAAGCCTTCCTGATATGGTCGCCCGTAGTCGTTAATGAGCGTCTGGCCAAAGTGAAACGAGTCATTGATTGGGCGGCCCTTGATATACATGTTCCGGGTGTACACGTTGCGGAGCGTGGCCTGCGGGTTGGTCTGCCCGGCCTCGGCTCCGAATTCCACCGCCAGGGCTTGAAAAATGCGCCAGGCCTCCTGGTCCTTGGGCGCATCCTGCAGCTTGGGGTAAGTCTCCTCAAGAATGCGCAAGCAACTGGTGCGCGTCCAGGGGCGCATATCGAGGTAAGCGGAGTCCGCATAGCCCATCGAGAACAGCCGTTCGAAGGCCGGATAAATCCAGCTGTCCAGCGGCACATAGACCAGACCGTAGTTGCTGTTTTGATCGGGCTCAGAACTGGAGAAGACCTGGTCGAGACCTGCCGGCAACGACGGCGGAGTGGCGGTTTGCTGGCTTAGCAAGGGCAGCCAGGGTACTGTAGTCAAGGTAAAAAGCAGAACAAATCGAACTATCAAGCCCGGCATCAATTAAGAGCATAGCGCAGGACGAAGGAACGACGAGTTTGGGTGCCCCAAATCGCACGCCTCTTGCGCGTCCCCGGTCCCAATAAATCCATTTGGTGGCGGGCTATGTCTCCCGGGTGGCCGACCACTCGGCGTGCCCATATTCACCCAGAGCCACCGTCCCGCTCATGGAATTCCCAGTCGCGATGCCACTGAAGGAGTATTCAATCTCGTTCCCCCCAACCGGCATAGTGCTGCGAAACTTCACTTGGTCAGCATGAACATTGCCGGCTAAATTACCGTTGTAAATCTCGCCTTGATGCACTCCTGTGACTGCGCCTTCCTGCTGCTCCAGGAGAAAGCGTTGCCGGCCTTCGCCACACAGGTACTTCAGTTGCACATCCCAGATTCCGGCGACGTTCGCAGGAGGACCTTGCGGGATTTCGGGTGCGGAGAAAGCTGGCGGATGAGAGAGCGCGGCGAAGAGTGCATCCGCCACAATCTTGTCATCGCCCGGCATCATCATGTACGGCATGATGGTGACCGAACTGTCCATTTCGTCCGGGCGGCTTCCGCTCCATTCATCAAACTGGATGCGCGGGGTGCCGGCGTCGAGGGTCTTTGCCAATTCGTCTCCGGTGATTTTGAGCGCATTGCCATCCCACTTGATCCGCAGCCGGGGAGAGTGATTCGACAGATCCTCAGGCATGAGGTACTCGGTGCTCACCGAGGGTAAGGGCTTCACTCTTGCCTCGATGTTGGCCAACCAAAGTTTCCAGGTATTCCATTCCGCTTCGTGGTCGCGCCTGGTCCACACCTCGACGGCGGTCAGCATGCCCATGATTTCTTCCTTGCCTACCTTCATGGAGCGTCCCACATTGTGGTGCGGCGCCGCCTGGAACCAGGCTGCCTGAACCAGGTCTTTGCGTCCCAATAACAATCCCGCGCATTGCGGTCCGCGCAAGCATTTACCCCCGCTGTAGCCAACGAAGGTTGCGCCTGCCGCAAGATGGATATTCGGGATGGTGAGGTTTTCTGCTGCCGCGTCTACGAATACGGGAATATTTTTGAGCTTAGCCGAGTTGCAGATATTAGCGATGCTGAGAGGGCCGCTGGCGGCCGCGGGGGAAGACAAGATATAGATCATCGCAGTTTGCGGACCCAGGCTCGCCTGCAGTTGCTCGGGCGTTTCCACCTCGACCACCTCAACCCCCAGCAGACGGGTGCCTACGTCGTAAGGATTGCGCGAATGCTTAGGGATGATCACCTGGCTCTTCAGTCCACCCTTGGCAAGGTAGGGCATCTTCTGCGATTTTTCAGGATCGGTGCCGGCAATGCACGCCGCGGTTGCGCCCGCGATCGCGGCTGCGCAGCCCGCCGTAACGATACCCCAATCCGCGCCGGTAATCTTCGCCAGGCGCGCGCCCACTGCGGCCATGAGCTCGTCCATGTTGACGTAGTGGCGCGAAGCCTCCTCCATCGCTTGCTTCACTTCGGGTAAGGAGAGCGAACCGCTGATGATGGTATAGGTGCCCTTGGCATTGACCAGCGGGCGTACACCGATCTGCTCGTACAGATTAGGCCCGGCCGGAGTGGGCGCGGGCGTCTTGCCTGCCTGAAGTGCACTCGGCAAAAGCGACGTAGCCGCCCCCGCTATCACGGAACGCTGGACGAATTTGCGCCTGCTCAATTTTGCGCTGTTGAAGCTTTCCATGCTCACTTTGCTTTCCTGGCGGAGTCAAATACTGATGTGTTAAATCGAGACAGAATCATCCCGATCAACCTTAACCCTTCCGCATAACCCAAGTTTTCTTGACACCGTCCAGTATCGCCGTTAACCTCTTTTTTACCATCGTTTAGTTTTCTTTATCATCGTTTGGTTTCGGGTCCCGTCATATTCTTACTTGAGAGGCTAGGTGCCATGATTCGACTCGTCGAATTCGTGCGTTTTGCTGGCGTAGTTACTGCTGTACTCCTTGGGACCCTAACCGCGAACGCTGCCATTACGGGTTCGATTTCCGGAGTAGTCACAGACCCCAGCGGCGCCGTCGTCCCGGGGGTGAAAGTCGTTGCCACCAGCGTGACGACCAATGTTCAGAGCGCGGCCGTTACTGACGCTAAGGGTTTTTACAATCTGCCCACGCTCAGTGTTGATACCTATAACCTCTCCACCAGCCAGCCTGGGTTCCGCGACTACCAGCAGACGGGAATCAAGATCGACGCTAATTCCGCGCTTCGCGTCGACATCACCATGCAGCTCGGCACGGTGACCAATACTGTCAGCGTGAAAAGTGATGCTTTACAAGTGGAGACGCAGAGCACCCAGAACGGCGTAGTCATCGAAGGCACCAAGATCACCTCTGTGCCGCTGAACGGACGTTCCTACATCGACCTCTTGAAATTGCAACCAGGCGTATCGCCGTATTCCCATAGTCAGGACAGCACCACGTCGGGAATTGGCGCGACGCAGGTGTCGGGCGATCTGGACAACGGCCAACAATCCGTCAATGGCGGCCGCAGCGGGTCTAACGCATTTATGGTGAATGGGGCCAACGCAGAAGAAGGCGTTCACAACGGGGCCGCCATGATCCCTAATCTTGACTCCATCGCACAGTTCCGCATCATCACCAACAACTTCGATGCGGAGTATGGAAACTACAGCGGTGGCCAGGTCAATGTAGTCACGAAGTCGGGAACCAATCAGTATCACGGGACGGTCTTCGACTTCCTGCGCAACACGGATCTGGATGCCAGAAACTACTACTCTCCGACGCGTGGCGTTTATATCCAGAATCAATTCGGCGGAACAGCCGGCGGGCCGATCCGCAAGAACAAGATGTTCTGGTTTGCCGATTATCAAGGAACGCGGCAAATTTTAGGAGCGACCCAGAGCTATGCCGTGCCTTCCGACGCTGACCGGACGGGAAACCTGATAGACCAAATTGGCACTCCCGATCAACCCGGATTTAGCGGCTCAGTGACCGGAGTCGGTTGGGCGAACCAGCTCTCACAGAAGTTGGGGTACACCGTCACTCAGGGAGAACCCTATTACGCTTTTGGCTGCACGGACACTTCGACCTGCGTCTTTCCGAATGCCGTTATTCCCCAGAGCGCCTGGTCGCCGGTTGCCGTGAATACTCTGAAATACGTGCCTTCCGCCAACGGTTTTATCAATAATAGTGCTAACTACTCCACCTCCGCCTTTAACCAGACCTTGAGTGACAATAAGGGGAGCGGCCGGTTAGACATTCCTACACGATTCGGCGCTGTGTTCGGCTACTACTTCTTTGACCGATACAATCAGGTGAATCCGTACAGCCAGGTTACCGTCCCAGGCTTTGCGGCAACCAATCAGGGTCAAACCCAAATGATCAATTTAGGTTTGACGACCACGTTTAATGCGTCGACCGTCAATGATCTTCGTCTCGCCTATCTGCGCGACGTAAACCAGACAGGCCAACCGACTGCTGGCCAAGGTTTGGGCGTTACCCTTGCCTCGCAGGGTTTTGTGACTCCGTGGGGCCCGGACGGCGGTATCTCCCCCATCAACCCGTCCTATGAGGGTGTCACGAATCTGATGTTCAACAATTACTCGCTTGGCGTCCCGCCTGACGCATTGAGGCAATACAACAACACCTTTCAGATCCTCGATAACGTCACGAAGATCTTGGGAACACACACACTGCAGTTTGGCACCAACCTCCACTACAACCAGATCAACGAGCGGAACTACGACTGCTATGACGGGTGTTTTGGTTTTAACGGTTCAGAGACCGGCTTTGACTTTGCCGATTTCCTGATTGGCACACCGAACAGCTTTGTGCAGGCCAGCCAGCAGCTCCTCGCCTCGCGCAGCAAATACTATGGGTTTTACGCCCAGGACAGCTGGCGTGCGACGCGCAATCTCACTCTTAATTACGGCCTGCGTTGGGAAGCGTCTACGCCCTGGTACGACACCCAGAACAAGCTCGAGACGGTGGTTCTGGGTCAGCAGTCGCAAGCTTTCCCCGGTGCTCCCCTGGGATTGGTGGTTCCAGGAGACACAGGAATTCCGCGCACGCTCGGGCCCACCAAGTACACCAACTTTGCTCCTAGAATTGGCTTTGCGTATGCGCCAGATGTGAGCGACGGATTTCTCGGCAAGATTCTGGGCGGATCTGGAAAAACCAGCATTCGTGGGGGTTACGGCATCTTCTATAGCTCTATCGAGGACGCCACTGGATTCGTCGAGGTGGGCGACGCACCTTATGGCAACTACTATTCTGTCGAAAACACTGAGCTGGCGACCCCGTTCGTCGACCGGCCGTCGGGAACTCCGGCGGGACAGAAGTTTCCCTTCGTCTTTCCTCCAACCAACGTATCTCCCAAGAATCCCGACACAACCTTCAATTGGGCGGCAGCGACACCCATCGGCGGATCCGACTATTACTATTACAAAAACAAGATGCCCTATGTTCAGGAATGGGAGCTTTCTTTCCAGCGTCAATTGGGAACCGCCACTGTGCTCAGTGTGAACTACGTCGGCACCGTCGGCCGGCAGTTGCTGACGTTTGAGGAATCAAATCCCGGCAACCAGGCCCTCTGCCTGCAATTGAGCAATCCAGCCAACGTGGCGCCCGGTACAGCGACCTGCGGCCCCCAAGGAGAGGACTCGGTTTACACCACGGCGAGCGGTCAAACAGTGAACGGAACCAGGCCCTTCGGGCTTAACTTCAACAGCAATCCCTACATGAAGACGGCCGTCAGCTCCAGCTTCAACTCGCTGCAGGTGACCCTGGAGCACACTGAAAAATACTTGAACTTTCTCATTGGCTACACCTTCGAGAAGTCGCTGGATAATGGTTCAGACTCCTTTGATGCAACCAACCCGGTAGATCCGGGCCTAACCCGCGCATTATCGAGCTTTGACGTTCCGCATAACCTGGTTGCCAGCTACACCGTGCAGTTGCCATTCGATCACTTTATCGGTGGAGGGGATATTGCGAAGCGGTTCACCGCGGGGTGGGAGCTTTCCGGCGTATCTACATTCGCCAAAGGAGAGCCGGTCCAGTTATCTGAGAATGACGATAATTCATTGCTCGGCGCCTTTAATGCAAACGTAGATGTGCCAAGCTACTCGAACAACGGCAGCACTCTATACCAAAACAAGAACCCGCGAAAAGGGCTGCCATATTTCACCCCGGGCTTCTTCCAGCCGGAACCAATCGGGCAAGTAGGAAACGCAATGCGGCGGTACTTCTCCGGTCCCGGGCTGGACAATTATGATATGGCTCTGCTCAAAAGCACCACGATTACCGAGAGCACCAAACTGCAATTCCGGGCTGAAGCCTTCAACGTCTTTAACCATACACAGTTCAAGAATCCGAATGGGACCGTCAACAACACGGGTCTGGGCGGATTTGGTTATGTGACCTCGGCGCAGGATCCCCGTATCATGCAAGTGGCATTGAAGTTTCTCTTTTAAAGAGGTCCATTGACGAAGATGAGTTGGCGGCGTGGCTTCTTCGTCCGTGTCGTCGTTCTTGGGTCGATCTCACTCGGGACGCTGCATGCACAGAAGCCAGGCGCCGCGATCTTTGCTGCCAACTGCGCCGGTTGTCACGGTGCGGATGGCCGGGGTGGGGAACACGCACCCAACATTGCTACCGCTCCTGAAGTGCAGCACCTCATGGATCGCGAATTGGCCGGCATCATCCGCAATGGAATCTCCGGTGCGGGCATGCCGGCTTTCTCGTCGCTGAAATCACAGGAAGTGTCGGACGTCGTTGCCTGGTTAAGGATCCTTCAAGGCAGGGGGGACATTGTTAAGCTCCCAGGGGATGCCACGAGCGGGGAAGCACTGTTCTTCGGCAAAGCCCAGTGTTCCGAATGCCACATGGTCAAGGGCAAAGGAGGCTTCATCGGCGGCGACCTCACCTTTTATGGGGCAGATGCCAAGCCAGATCAAATACGCGGCGTCATCCTCGATCCCGAAAAAAATCTTCCCCCGGAAAATAAAGCCACCACTGTAGTGACAAATACGGGACAGACGATCACCGGGATGCTCCGGGGAAACAATAACTTTTCGCTCTCGTTGCAAACCCCTGACGGGGCCTTTCACTTCCTGCAAAAAACAGACCTCACTCAGGTAGATCTCGGCTCCCGCTCCCTGATGCCGGCCGCCACCTTGGATAGCAAGGAAGTAGACGATCTAGTCAGCTACCTGCTCCATACCGGGACCGAAAGCGCCAACAGCTCTCCTGAACACGCATCGCAATCGGACGATCATGACGATTAAACGCATCATCGCTTCTCTCATGTTGGTAGGCGTTCTGAGCGTACATGCGGACAACCGCAAATTTTCGCTCGAGGCCGACTCGCCCGCATTTTGGAACCTGTTTGACCGCAACGCTCAATTGACGAAAGTGGCCTCAGGCTTCGGATTCACGGAAGGGCCCGTTTGGGACGAGGCAGGCTATCTCTGGGTAAGCGACGAGACCCTCAACAAAATATTCAAGGTAAACACGGTCACGGGTCAGAAGCAGGACATCATCTCGCTCGGGGATCCTGACGGCAATACCTACGATCGGCAACATCGGCTTTTGGATTGTGCCAGTGTTTTGCGCGCGATCATTCGTCTCTCGCCTGACGGCAGGAAATACGATATTGTCGTCGACCACTACCAGGGCAAACGCCTGAACAGCCCCAACGACGTTGTGCTCGGCCCCGACGGAGCCATTTACTTTACCGATCCGACCTCCGACCTGCCGAAAGATCAGAAGCAGGAAATTCCTTTTAAAGGTGTGTACAGAATTGCCTCCAACGGTGATGTTCAATTGCTCACCAAGGACCTCGATGAGCCCAACGGGCTGGCCTTCTCGCCGCAAGGGACAAAGTTCTATGTAGACGACTCGACGCAACGAAACATCCGCGTTTATGACTTTCGAGACGGGAAATTAAGCAACGGACGAGTATTTGGCGTCGAACAGGGTGGCCCCAAAGAAGGTGTGCCGGATGGCATGAAGGTTGATCGCCAGGGCAATTTGTATGTGGTGGGCCCAAAGGGAATATGGGTCTGGGATCCGGCCGGGCGTCACCTGGGAACGATCGTGGTGCCCGAACAACCGGCCAATTTGGCGTGGGGCGACCGGGACTACTCTACGCTCTACATAACCGCAACAACCTCTGTGTATAAGATCTCCACCCGTGCCCACGGCTTTATTCCATACTTGCCGGGGCAGTAAAGGTGCACTGCAAAATGAGTCATCGTTTCCAGCGCTTCTTCCTTGTGCTGTTTCTTTCCGCCGGCACAGTCACTGTTTCCGCTCAGACCACTGGCTTTAAGGCCATCCAGCCGCCGGGCTCGGACGCCGCTTACAGCACCGGCGTGCTCGCCAACGGCACGTTGTATGTATCGGGGCAGGGAAGCTCTGCTGCCGGTTTCTCCGCGCAGATGAACGATGCTATGCAGAAGTTGCGGGCGGTCTTGCAAGAGGCAGGCATGGATTATTCCAACGTCGTCTGGATGAATATCTACCTGACCGACGAGCACAATCTGCCGGCCATGGAAGATGCTTATTGGCAGACAATCGGGCCCAACCCTCCCGCGCGAACCGTTTTGACGGTCGCCGCACTCCCCGGCGGAGAGATGGTCGAAATCAATTGCATAGCTGTTGCCGGCGAAAAGAAAGCAGTCTGGCCAGACGGATGGCCGCGGGGGCCACATATCGATCCCCCCGGGGTGCAGGCGGGCGAAATTCTTTATCTCTCGGCACAAGGCGGAAAAGCCGGTTCCGATTTCTCTCAAGAGACCAAACAGGCGCTCGAAAATGTCAGCACCATCCTGAATGCAGCCCACATGAGCATGAAGAATGTTCTGTGGGTCAATCCCTACATGAGCGAGGGCGGGGTGTATGACGTGATGGGCAAGGTGTACCGCACATACTTCGAATTTGGCAACACGCCCGGTCGAGGCACCATCCAGGTTGTCGGCCTTCCTCGTGGACAGCACATCGTCTTCAGTTGCATCGCCGGAGAAGATCTCAGCAAGCGCAAGGCCGTGCGCCCGCGCAACATGCCTCCCAGCCCGACTGCGAGCCCGGGAATTCTATACGACGACACCTTGTATCTTTCCGCCAAGGACGGTTTCATCCCCGGACAAGGCCTGGTCACGCCCCTGTTCGATTTGCAACTGCGACAGTCCATGCGAAACCTTCTGGACGGTTTAGAAGAGGTCGATATGGACTTCTCCAACGTTGTATTCTCCACCGTCTACCTGCGGCAAATGAAGGACGACGGGCAGATGAACGAGCTCTACAGCAAGTTCTTCAAGCCGCCTTATCCTGCCAGATCGACGCTGCAACAAAATCTGGACGTGAACAACGAAGCTGCCGAGCAAATTTCCTTCATTGCGGTCAGGCGTCAGCCGGCAAGTACCAGCGAGGCCTCACGATGAATCGCAGGACTTTTGTGAAATGGGCTTCTGCTTTCCCGCTCCTGGCGCAGGTAGGCCTGGAGCAGGCAATGGGTACCGGCTGGGCCGAGGTCGCCCGCAACTCGACCGACAACATTTACACCCGGCTGGGAGTCAAGCCACTCATCAATGGGCGTGGAACCTGGACCTACCTCAGCGCCAGCCTGGAATTGCCCGAAGTAAGAGCCGCGCAGGTAGAGGCCGCGCAGCATTTCGTAAACATTTTCGAACTGCAGAAAGCGGCGGGCAAACGTCTGGCGGAGCTAACCGGCGCGGAGTCGGGCATGATCACCTCAGGCGCGGCCGGCGCCATGGCCGTGGGAACTGCGGCCTGCATCGCTGGGACCGATCCGGACCGGGTATGGCAACTGCCCAACACCGATGGCCTCAAAAATGAAGTAGTGATGGTAGGCGGCCGAAGCGTGTTCGACAGCGCCATCCGCCTGGCCGGCGGCAAACTCGTCCTGGTGGATTCCGCAGAACAGATTCCCAACGCCGTTACGTCTAATACCGCGATGGTCTACACCACTTCGCCTCCCGAACAACTGGCAAAGGAGATCGCCGCTTCGAAGGCCCATCAGATCCCCATATTCATGGACGCAGCGGACGGCATCCCTCCGGTCAACAAGCTGCAGTTGTTTGCCAAAATGGGTTGCGACCTTTACACCTTCAGCGGAGGAAAGGGACTCTGCGGTCCACAATCCAGCGGCATCCTCCTGGGCCGCAAAGACCTCATCGAAGCCGGCCTGGCTAACAGCAACCCATGGGAAGGCGCCGTATGCCGCCCGATGAAGGTAGGCAAAGAAGAAATCATGGGATGCTTAGCGGCAGTCGAGGCCTGGCTGAAGATGGATGTGGGCAAGCTCAACAAGGAATGGGGAACGCGCGTACAGCGCATTGCCACCCTGGTCGAAACTGTGCCCGGGGTCGAAGCAAAAGTTTACATGCCCGAAGAGAATCAATGCCCAACGCTGATGATCACCTGGGACCAAAAAGGCTGGCATTACACCACCGCGGATTGTGCCAGGGAGTTGCTGGAAGGAACTCCTTCGATCGCGGTGCTGACCGAAGATAATCCGAGTGATGTGTTATCTCGCAAGCAAACCTCGCCCAGACCGCATCGGCACGAAGACAAGCTGCAGATCGTCTCCATGACCCTGCGACCTGGTGAAGAAATCATTATCGGCCAGCGCCTGCGGCAATTGCTCACTCAGGCCCGCCGGCAGGCAGCTTAACGATGAGGACCTTCGCTTTTTGTTCTTGGTTGCTCCTCGCCGCGCCGCTCTGCTTGGCGTGTGATGTCCATCCGGTGGTATTCGAGGGTTGGCAGGCGCAGCAGGTCTCGAACGAATGGGTGCAACTCACCTTCGTTCCCCAGTTGGGCGGCCGGCTCATGCAGGTTAGCTTCAATGGTCACCCCTACCTGTTCGTAAACCCGGTCTACAAAGGCAAATACATTTCTCCCGAAGAAGCGGCCGGCCGCTGGATTAACTATGGCGGTGACAAAATCTGGCCATTGCCCGAAGGCAATGACGACGAGCAGCATTGGCAGGGAGCTTCCACGCCATTAGACGACGGCTCCTACGCCTTCTCCGTCGTTAGCCAGGGTCAACGGTGCACCGTGCGCCTCGAAGGCCCCCCTGACCCTCCTACAGGCCTCCAGTACACCCGCGAGATCGGCATAGGCAGTGATTCTCCTCAGATCTTTTTCCACGCAATTACGAAGAACTTCACCGGCCACTCCATTACCTGGTCAGTGCAGTCGGTATCTCAATACAACCTGTCCGATGCCGGCGACGCCACGCAGTACAACCACGAATTCCGCGCATATACTCCTCTCAATCCAAATTCTGCCTACCTACTCGGCTACCACGCGCGTGATGGACTCGCCAATGATCCAGCGTATAGCGTGAAGGGTGGCTTGTTCGAGCTCAACTGGAAGTATCTCGAGAGCGAAGTGTGGCTTGACTCGACCGCCGGTTGGATTGCCATTGTCGACGGCGCAAGCCGCTATGCCATGGTGGAAAAAACCAGGCACGTCGACGGCGGAGATTATCCCGGAAAAGCCTCCGTCATCTTTTACAAGAATGGTCCGACGCTCGAACTGAATGCGAAGGGCATGCCCTATCTCACATCCACAAACCTCGACCGGACGCCGTACTACATGGAAGCAGAGATGAATAGCCCGATGGCTGTTCTGGGCCCCGGTGAAAGCTATACCTTCGACACCACCTGGTTCCCGTCGCGTCTCAGCGGCGACTTTACGACCTTGACCGACGCCGGCCTTGTGGGGCAACCACTCGCGGCTCACCGCTCGGGCGATAAAATCGAGCTCTCCGGCAGCTTTGGCGTTTTCTTTCCTGGCGAACTCAAGGCTTTCCTCTACAACGAGTCAGGCCTGGGAAAAGAACAAGTACCTCTGTCAGCGGTCCGTCCCCAGGTGCCGGTCGATCTTCATCAAACCATTACCGCTGCCGGTAACATAGTCCGGGTTTCTCTTCACCTCATCGACAGTAGTGGCGCCGATCGCGGAGCACTGGGAGAGGTATTCATTACCATGAACGGTGAGGCCCATTAATCGCATGAAGCTCGCCCGGCTGTGGGGACTGGTTCTTTGCGTGGCTGCCTGTGCATCGGCGCAAATCAAGTCGGATTGGCCCATGTACAACGGAGATTACACTGGTAAGCGTTTCAGCGGTCTCGCCCAAATCACTCCGCAGAATGTTGCTCACCTGCAGGCGCAGTGGGTCTTTCACACCAAGACCCCCGGCGTATTGGAAGCGACCCCTGTGGTGGTAAACGGCATCATGTACGTGACCGGTTCAAACGATGCATTTGCTCTGAACGCCCAATCGGGAGAGGTGCTCTGGCACTACTCGCGGCCAGTCTCGAGTGGTTTGATCGACGACGCTTCCGGTCATATCAATCGCGGAGTGGCCATATCAGGCACCCGTTTGTTTATGGAGACAGACAATGCTCACCTTCTCTGCCTGGACAACCGGTCGGGCAACCTCATCTGGGATATTGCCTACGCAAGCTGGAACAAGAACTACGGGGCCACGGGCGCACCGCTCATCCTCAAAGACAAGGTGTTGGTCGCGACCTCTGGTGGAGATGACGGGGTCCGTGGCTTTCTCGCCGCGTTTGATGTCACGACCGGAAAATTAGCTTGGCGCTTGTGGACCATCCCCGGGCCGGGAGAGCCGGGCTCTTCGAGCTGGCCGGGCGATACCTACCTTCACGGGGGTGGCACGGCATGGATGCCGGGCACTTATGACGCGGAGTTGAACACGCTCTATTGGGGTACAGGGAATGCATCACCGGATTACGACGGCAGCGTTCGACCCGGGGATGACTTGTATACCGCAACCCTGTTGGCTATCGATCCGGATACGGGCAAACTGAAGTGGTACTTCCAATTCACACCGCACGACCTGTATGACTATGACGCGGTGGAGACTCCCGTTCTTGTAGACACGGACTATCAAGGCCAG
This sequence comes from uncultured Acidobacteriaceae bacterium, assembly GCA_964609355.1. GTDB lineage: Bacteria > Acidobacteriota > Terriglobia > Terriglobales > Acidobacteriaceae > PALSA-350. Next base: position 23,595 of record CAZSUK010000584.1, read on the forward strand.
CCGAGAAAACTAATCGTTGAGGCAAACCGTAACGGATACGTTTATGTACTCGATCGCACTAATGGAAAGTTTCTGTCCGCCACGCAATTCGTTAAGGAACTGAATTGGGCGAAAGGGATCGATGCAAACGGCCGCCCGTTGATCACCGATATGCAGCCAACTGAAGACGGAACCCGCATTTGCCCAGGAGTGGAAGGGGCCACCAACTGGTATTCGCCTTCTTACAACGAAGTCACGCGGTTGTTCTATTTCGTATCGCTTGAGAGTTGCTCAGTATATGTTCGAAAGCCGTCAGGATTTGAAGAAGGCAAGGAGTATTACTCCACCGGAACCAAGCGCGATCCAAACGGCAAGAGCACGCAGACGCTTCTGGCCTTCGACCCGCGGACTCAAAAATTCGCCTGGAAATATCCCCAGACCGGTGAAAATCACGGCTACGGCGGCGTCATGTCGACCGTGACAGGCCTAATATTTTTCGCCGACAACCAAGGCTTCTTTGAGGCAGCGGATGCGACCACAGGCAAATCGCTATGGCACTTCAACACCGGCCAGACCCTGCACGCGTCGCCGATGAGCTATGCAGTAGACGGCAATCAGTATGTAGCCATCGCGTCAGGCAGCGATCTGTTTAGTTTTGCCTTACCGCCGGCGCCATAACGCTATGTATTCTGCGGATCAACGCTGCGAAAGCCATACGTCTCGTAAGTGGTGGTAAGCTTCCCCTGCTCTACACGCACCACAGTGAAGCCTTCAGGCGTACCCATCCGGGTTCCATGCCACCAATTACCGCTTACTGCCCCACTCGTAATGTAAGGTACGCCCTTCCACATCACCTTCTCGTTAATGTGCGTATGGCCCTGTAGAATCCCGAGTACATTGTGCCCTTCGAGAAGTGCGATCACTTCAAACGCGTTGGCCACACTCAGCCCGTGATGTTTTGGCTCCGGTTGGGGCACCGGGACGTAGGAGTAGAAGGCAGTCACCAACGGAATATGTACGGACACGATAATCGGCGTCGACGGTGGTAATCCACCCAGGTCGCTCTTTAGCCAGTCGAGCTGCGCTCCATCCACGCGGCCTTCATAGAGCCGGTCACTGGTGATCCCGATCGAATCCAGCACAATGAAGTGCACACCTTTGTGATCGAAGGAGTAGTACGTCTTGCCGAACCGTTCCTCAAACATCTTCTTGCCGTATAGCGGGTCTGACTCCGCCACGCCGCTGCTCGAATAAACACCGAAGCAGTCATGGTTTCCCATCGTGTGATAGATCTTCATGCCCAGATCCTGTTCGGTCTTCGCGTAAAGGTCAAACACGCTTGTTGCTCGCGAACGGTCAACCTGGAGAGCATCAAAAACATGGTCCCCGCCCTGCAAGACGAAATCGCTTTTGATTATGCGCGCCTTCTTGAAGCATTGATCGCAACCCTGCGCGGCCTTCAGCTCCGGTTGCAAATGGGTATCCGTGATGAAGAGAAAGGTAAAGTCCTGCGAACCGGCTGTATGCCCCACCGGCGATAAGCTGTGCAGCGACGGGCCCATCCACGTGGAAAGCCCAGTCGCTCCGGTCAGCGCAAGAAAGCGTCGGCGGTTCATCAGCATGGTCACCTTGCTCTACGCCAACTCCAACTCGATCTTCCGCGCATCCGGCTCCATGCGGCCAATCCGAAAGCTGCGAATCTGCCCGGCGTTCAGGGCCTCAGGCTTGCTGGCAGCGACACTAGGGCCACCCTTCCAGCGCGCCTTCAACATGGAGCTAAGCGACGAAAGATCCACCTTACCTTCCGCTGCTGGTGTTTCGGCAACTGGAGTCTCCGTGTTGATCCGATACAAACCCTCGATACCTTCCCCGAGTTCCACCCTCGCCAACCCTTGAGAAACCTCCAGAATGCGGCCAGTCACTGCGCTGCCCACCGGATGTTCAGCGAGATACTCCTCCACCGTGACCGAGGTCCGTTGCTTCATGCTCAGGCGTAGCTGACGCTTCGCCTTATCCACCTCGAGCACCTGCGCCTTGACCACTTGGCCCAGGTGCAGAACATCCTGAGGGTGGTGAATATGTTTCTCCGCGGTGATCTCGCTCACGTGGACCATGCCCTCAACCCCTTCGGCAAGCTGAACAAAGGCGCCGAACTTGGTGAAGCTGGTAATCGGTCCTTCAATCGACGAACCCGCCGGAAACTTCTGCTCCGCTTCCGCCCAGGGATCGCCCAGTGTCTGTTTCAATCCCAATGAGAGACGGCGTTCCGCCATGTTCACGCCCAGCACGACTGCTTCTACGGTGTCTCCCGTCTTAAGCACATCGCTCGGCTTTCGCACCTTCTTGGCCCAGGACATTTCCGACAGGTGGATCAGCCCCTCGACTCCGGGCTCGAGCTCGACGAAGGCTCCAAAATCGGCAACCCGGGTGACCACGCCGTGGACGCGATCTCCAGCCTTTAAGGTGGCCGCGACCGCATCCCAGGGATGGGGTAGAAGCTGCTTCATGCCCACCGAGATGCGCTGCTTTTCGGGGTCGACTTTGAGCACTTTGGCTTCAATGTGCTGGCCTACGGAAAGCACATCTTCCGGCTTATTGATCCGGCTCCAGGAGATATCGCCTATATGGAGAAGCGCATCCACGCCGCCTATGTTGACAAACGCGCCGTAGCCAGTGAGGCTGCGCACTTCGCCAGACACGGTGTCGCCTTCTTTGAGTTCACCGTACCGTCGCTCCCTGGTAGAGCGATCTTCCTCTTCCGTAAGCACGCGACGGTCTACCACGACATCTTCGTCGCCCACATCCAGCTTGATAATGCGGCAGCGAATCTGCTGCCCCACAAGTTTTTCAAGTTCCGCGGCGTCGCGTGTTCCACTGCGCGAGGCCGGCATGAACGCCCGCACGCCCACGTCGACGCTCACCCCACCTTTGACCACGCCAGTCACCGTGCCGGCGATCGGCGCCTTGTCTTCAAAGGCTCGTTCCAACGAGGCCCAGTCGCGGGGCTGCTCCACTTTGAAGCGTGATAACTCGTAATAGCCCTCGAGGTTGCGGCCCTTGACGGCCACGAGAAGCTTATCCCCCGGCTTTACCGCTTCGTTGGCGCTTTGGAAAGGCGCCAAAGGGAGCACGCCCTCGGTCTTGTAGCCAATGTCGACAAATACCGAATCGACGGACACGGCAACTACAGTGCCTTCGATCTGTCTGCCGCCTTCGCCCGTCCGCGCATGGCTCTGTTCATACTCGGAAAAGATGGCGTCGAACGATTCGCCGTTTTCCAGGTCCGTGTTCTCGGGTTGCGAATTACCGCTGGTAGGCATCAATTCCGCTCAGGATACCACCTCATCCTCTTCCCGTTCCCGGGGGACGATCATGAGGTGCCTGAGTGCGGTTCCACGCAGCAGGCTGATGTTCTGCGGCTTACCGGCGCGTTCCGTGGTTAGCAAACGATGCAGGTCGTCGATGCCCCCCACCGGCTTCGCGGCAAACCCGATGATCACGTCGCCCTCCTCCAGGCCGGCAACGAAAGCGGCTCCGTTGGGCGCCACTGCCGTCGCCATCACCCCGCTAGGCATAGAAAGCTTGTACTCATACGCCAAACGCCTGGGGATAGGCACATTCTGGGCTGCAATTCCAATAGAACTGCGGCGCACGCGGCCGTGCTGCAGAATCTGGGCGGCGACGTACTTGGCCGTATCAATGCCCACCGCGAACGAGAGCCCCTGGGCGCCCATAATGGTCGCCGTGTTCACTCCGATGACCGAACCGGACGAGTCCAGAAGCGGCCCTCCGGAATTGCCCGGATTGAGTGGCGCATCGGTTTGAATAATCTCTTCCATCATGCGACCCGAGGAGGCGCGCATGCTGCGGCCAAGCGCGCTCACCACCCCGGCCGTCACCGAAAATTGAAAGCCGAAGGGATTACCCACGGCGATGGCAATCTGCCCAATGCGCAACCGTTTCGAGCTGCCCAGCGCAGCCGGGGTAAAGACGGCATGCTCCGTCCTGAGCACGGCGATGTCGGTGTCCCGGTCTTCGCCGATGAGCACCGCCCCACTGCGGCTGCCATCGGTGAACGTAAGCGAAAGTTTCGCCGCCTGGTGAACCACGTGGCTATTGGTCAGGATCAAACCGTCGGGAGTAAATACGAAACCGGAGCCCGATCCCTCCGAGCCCGGCCGATTGGCTCGCCGTGCACTTTGCACGTCGATCTTTACCAGCGATCCGCTGACCCGCTCCACCGCCTGGGTCACCGCGCGGGAATAGTTGTCCAGTAAATCCGAATCGTCCAGCCTGCCCGGGACGGCATTGCCCGTGAGTTCTGTCGCGTGTTCCATGTGTTTCCTCTCAAATGGCAACCAGCCCGCGCGTCATGCCAATTGTCACCGCTTCTGTTCGCGTCTGCGCGCCCAGCTTGGCCAGAACCGAGCTGACGTGAAACTTCGCGGTATGCTCAGAAATGTTGAGCTGGACCGCCAGTTGCTTGTTGGTGTGCCCCCGCGCCATCCAACGCAACACTTCCACTTCTCGCGCGGTGAGTTCCTCGGCAATACGCATTACGTTTGCCGGAGTTGCAGGTGGGCGCGGAACCGTCACCGCAAACCCGGCAACAGTAGCTGCGATTGCAGTCACTAGTTGATGCGCGGTGACCTCCAAAGGAATCACAGAATATATCTTGATACGCGCTGCGCTACGCACCACGGTGGCGTTGGGCTCGGTCGCGAGCAGCACTGCCGGTATTTCGGAAAATATTTCCTCGAGTGCCCTGCGGTTGCCCGCCCTGGCCAGGAATGTCTCCCCCTCTGCAATCACAATGACGTCCGGGCTGTCACTTTGCGCGCGAAACAGCAGCGTCGAGGGAAGTGCGACCGGTAATAAGTCGAACTCCCGCGACGCTCGCAAAGCGACAAACCGGTTGGCGTGGGTTGCAGAGTCCACACAGGGCAATACCAGTAGACGATCGGCGAAGCGATCTGCAACCAGTCTCTCGGATTTGTGATCCTCAGCCACGATCCGCCAGAATTACCTTGAGATCCATTTTTACGCCGCCACGAATCACCGCGACAGCAACCGGATCACCGACTTTGAGGCTGGATATCTGATGCTGCACTGCGTGCACGTTATGAACTTCCTGGCCATTGACTGACAACAACAGGTCACCCACCAGGATTCCCGCGGTCGCGGCCGGTGCATTGGCTTCCACGTGCAGCACCAGCAGAGCTTCGCCCACACCCTGCGCAAACTGGGAACGCAATCCTTCGGGAACAGGGACGGCCTGCATAGCAGCGCCAAGATAGGGCCGAGGCACGTGGCCACGCTCGAGAATGGCGTCGACGACTCGATCGATGGTCGCGGTAGGCACCGTAATCACCGCATTGCGCGCCAGCGCTGTGCTGTTGATTCCCAGGACCTGCCGGCTTTCATTCACCAGTGCGCTGCCCGATTGGCCTACGTAAAGCTGAAGGTCCGGACGAATGAGTGAATCCATCTGCCCGCCGCGCCAGGTGCGCCATGCGCTTCCCAGGCGGGCGATGATTCCCGCGCTGGCCGATACGTCCCCCAGGGCGGAGCGGCCCACCGAAAGAACCAGTTCACCCACGCGAGCAGGCGTGGCGCCACCAGTCTGCGCAGGTTTACCCGAGCCTGTTTCCACGCGCAGGACGGCAAGATCTGTTCCGGCATCGCTGCCGGCAAGCGTAGCGTGAACTGGTTCTCCCTGGTGAGCTACCTGGAGAGAGTCGGTGCGGCGGAGTCCATGACGCACCGTCACGATGACTCCCGGGCGCCACACCACGCCGCTCGAGGTAGAGCGGCCGCCACCATGCACTGTCACGATGCTGTCTTGCACGGCCTCAATTGTTTTTGCGATTTCGCTGGAGAGTGCGCTCCAAAGATTTTGCGATGTTGCTTCCATGATCTTCTCCCTTTGGACAAGATCATGGTGACACCGGAGCGGGCCGCGCACATCGCCCAGATGACTAGGGAGTTTCAGTCTTTTTGATGGAAGATGGAATTGTTGATGTCTGGCCAGACTTCCTTGAACGCAAAAACGCAGCTGTCAATGGCAAGATTCGTAACCCACCGCTGGTAGGTCTTGGTGAGCGTCCGTTCCTGGCTCGGATAGTACAGATTAGCAACCCCTGAGAATGCGCCTGCTCCCAGGAACTCGCTGAAGTTGAAAGTCTCATGGCCGGAGTCAGAGCGCGTAACAGCAACCCGGCTGAATGCATATCCAAGTCGCTTCGCGAAATCCCCCTTGCCCAGCGTGTAATACCTTGTGTCCTGATGCAGGATCGAAGGCACGATGAACTCGACAAAGTAGTTTTCGTTGATGGCATCTGCCAGCGTGTGCCAGTAATACCTGCCGTACCCCGCAGCTCCTTGACGAAACTCAGGGTAGGAGTTGTTTGCCTGTGCCACTGCGGCCTGTCCAGCCACGAAAATGAAACTTGAATAATCCACGCTATCCAGGGTGGCCGTCTTGAACTTTTCCTTAACCGTCTGCGGCGGCAGTTGTTGATCAGCGCTCACTGCGCGGAAATTCGGTATGACAAAAAGGATGCGTTTCGTTTGTCTTCCTTCGGTCAACGGATCCACCGGTTGTGACGAGCTCCCTGAGGGAGCGGGAGCGCCTGATGCCACCGTCACCTGCGATTGTTGAGCCTGTTGCGGTGCGCCCCCGCCGGGATCATCTGGGAGCTCAGAATCTTTAGATATGTCTGTGAGATAAGCCACGGTCACAGGCTGGCTCGCCGCTAGCAACTCAAGGGTCGAGTTTTCGCCAGTGGTTTCGCTCGCACTTGCTTTCACTCCTGGAGAGAAGATCGTTCCTAACAGGAGTCCAAAAACAAGAACAAACCATCTCGTGGTCGACGTCATACTGGGCCTTTGATTCCGTTATTCCAAGTTTGAGTGCAGATCGTCTTTTTTAGGTCTTCTTTCGCCGGCGCCATTCATGCTAATGCTTTGCACTACCGTGCAGAACTCAATTGCGCTCACTGACGATGACGTTTGGCATACACGACGGTCTCATATTTGACGAAGGAATCGAAGCAGAAGTGTGCTGGAGGGGGAAATAAAGTTCCTTGGAAGGAACTATTTGACTACAACTTTAGGGTATCAACGTATTTTTTCAATGCCGCCAAACCCTCTTCAATGGCGTGGGGATCGATGGCATAGCTGAAGCGTACGTGGCCCTCTCCCTGTCCCCCAAATACCACACCCGGCACAGTCGCGACGTGTGCTTTGCTGAGGAGCATTTGGGCCGCGGCGCGGCTGTCTTTGCTGATCTTCGTTACTCGGGGGAAAGCATAGAATGCTCCCTGAGGCATCTCACAGGGCAGGCCCACTTCGTTCAATCCGTTCACCAGCAGATCTCGCCTGAGCCGGTATTGCTCGCGGCGAGCATCGACCTCACTGCGTGGGATGCGCAGCGCTTCAAGCGCCGCCCACTGGGTCATCGTAGAGACCCCGTTTACCGAATACAGAACCAACTTCCGTATCCCGGTCATGAACGGTTCGTGGGCTACCGCATAACCCACTCGCCAACCGGTCATCCCATAGCTTTTTGAAAAAGTGTAGGTCGAGATGGTGCGTTGGGCCATGCCCGGCAAGGATGCAATCGAAAAGTGCTCTCCCTCATACACCAGGTCCTCATACGCCTCGTCTGCAATCACGATCAGCTCATGCTCACGGGCAAAGGCGGCCACTTCTTCCGCCTCCCCGCGAGAGAAGACCGTCCCCGTGGGATTTTGCGGGGTGTTGTAGTAAATTGCGCGGGTATTTGGCGTGGTAAAGTCCTCAAGCGTCCGGGTAAGACCCGCGCTACGAGCCGTCGCTGTCGGTACCAGCAGAGCCCTCGCCTGGCAACCTGTGATCATCTCCCGAATAGGCGTCCAATAGGGCGAGAAGAGCAACACGTCGTCTCCCGGGTCGAGCACTGCCTGAAAGGCAACATACAAAGCGTGGGCTCCCCCGGCGGTCACGATCACGTTCTCTGCGGAAACCTCAAGCTTGTTGTGCTCCTTAAGCTTGGCCGCGATTGCCTGGCGCAATAGCTCTATCCCAGACGAGGGTGCATATCGGGTTTTGTGCTCGACGGCTGCGCTTAACAGCGCATATTTCACCGCATTCGGGGTTTCGAAGAACGGCTCACCACCATGGAATGCATGCACTTTTTGGCCGGCCGCTCGTAGTTCGATCACTTTATTCCGAAC
>CAZSUK010000585.1:0-3927 GCA_964609355.1 uncultured Acidobacteriaceae bacterium
GATAGTCCGTTACCGGCCCGGGGTGAATGCAATCCACATGCAGGCAGCCGATCGGTTGGTATGCCTCGGCAAACAGGCCCTGCATTTTGCGACAGAGATGGTCGGGCAGGGGATAGTCCTTCTGTTCCACAACTGACCGGCGCACTGCGGGCAGATAATTCTTCGCATCGAGATTATTACCGTCGACAGGAAGGCCCGACCAGAGTGTGTCTACATTCAGTTGCAGCGTTTCTTTCGCGGGATCGGTGGGAACGGGACCCGCCGCATCATCGGACTTCGGATCTTTGGGATCGATTGGGTCGATTGCGCCTCCGCCAAAGACCATCGCTCCCAGACGCCCGTTGCCGATGGGCAGAGCGTCAACCCATTGGGATGCCGGTGTGGTGTACCACAGCTTCAGATCGCCGGCCTCGTTCTCTGGCGCCTGGGTCAATCCTAAGCGTCTTGCCAGCGATCGAGTCGCGCCAACGGCAAAGGCAATGAGGAGAAAGCGGCGGCGCGTGAATCTATCCATGAGGCATGTACTTCCCTGAAGCGAGAGCAACTAACACGAGATCCTTACAACTCGGAATTGTATCGAATGTCCAAAATTCATCGCTGCGGGGATAGTCTAGATTGTTAGATATCGTTCCGGTGTTACGGGGGTATTTCGTCCCGCATCTCCTGGACCCAAATCCGACTTACATCCCGCTCTTTGGTGTAATCAATCCGATATTGATAGCCCCCGCTCCCTTTCCGATGTCCACTACCTGCGCAACTGCTGAGAGTTCACCAACCATTCAGCAGCCGCAACAAGGTCCGCCACAACGACACTCGCTTCTTTGCGCGATGACGAAGAAACAGCGATCTGCCGTGGTTACCAAAGAAATCCTCTTACGCTCTCGACACCCTCCAAAAGCCGTACTAATGTATAAGTAAGAGCTATACGTCGGCCCGTCTTCACGACGGCGCTGCTTGGCGTTGCCCCGGTGAGCTTTGCCCGTGCATCTGCCGCCCACCACCCGGAGACATCAGCGCTTGAATGCATGATGACTTGGGTGCAGCAAACGGTAAAGTGACAAACAAAGTGATGGTTGACGCCTGTCCTCAGCACGGATGCGGCCCGCGAGGGCGCCTCCGGAGAGCGAGATTCAGGGCGTCAGCAGGGTGCGCTCAGTGCGTCCTCTTGATTGAGAAGTTTTGACAACTTAAGAAACGCCACATCAACGGAAAGCCCAGGCCAACCGCGGCCAAAGGATCACGGACGCCGGAGGCAAACGGGACAATCGCTGATAGGAAGCGCGTAGGCAGACATATTGTTCCGTGTGTCACCGGTAGAAGTGGGTTCCAGGCGTAGGCCGACGTTCTGCCTATCGAAATTTTGGAGCAAAGCCTCCGTGATCGAGGGAAAGGTGAAAGCTTGCACGAAGGAACGGGGCTCTTGCGCACTTTTGTGAAGCTGTGTGACCAGGCGGAAGCCCTTAATTAAGGATAAAGAGCATGCCAGGCACCCCCTTACCGCGCTTATCGCGCTTATCGCGCGTGTTTTCCGGGAGCCAGAATCGTCGATCGCAGGCCCAGCTCGCTCCGGACTTAGTTCGCTTAGTTCGCTTTCTTCGCACATTTCTACAACGGGACCAAAAACGCGGGAGCATCTACGAGAAACGCAGCGCTGCGAATGCCCCCAAAATGCCAAAAAGAGTCGAATTTTATCGAATTTTACAAAATCGAGACCGGAATGGACACCTTCACAAAAGCCAACAGGTGCGAACCTGAAATGATAAAAGAGTAAGAGAGAACCTCAGTTCACGGTCCCCCGAAGGGCGCACGTGCAAAAGTTAGGCCTCGCTCCAATCTTGGACGGAGACACAGAAATCCTAATCCTCGGCACGTTGCCGAGCGACATATCGCTCACGATTGGTCAATACTATGCCAACCCCGGCAATGATTTTTGGAAGCTCATCGGAGCAGCCCTGCTACAAGCCCTGCAGGAGATGTCCTATGAGGAAAGGATTGCGATTCTGAGGGCCAATCACATTGGGCTTTGGGACGCCTACCGCACCTGCCTTCGCTCTGGAAGTATGGACAAAGACATCATCGAACCGGAGCTAAATGACTTCAATACCCTCAAAGGAATCGCTCCGAATATCGCATTGATTTGCTTCAACGGGAAGAAGGCCTCTGAGGCGGAAGCGCCGCTCCAAAAACTCGGGTACAAGATGCTCCTCCTGCCCTCTTCCAGTGGTGCAAACCGGAAAGACCGGGAGGCACGACAACTTCTGTGGGCAAACGCAGTGCGGCTGCCCTGACCCCCTTCTTTTGTAAGGCTGTGCCGCACCCTGCGGTGCGCCGCAGCAATCTAGAGCGGTTCGGGACAGAAGAAGCGTTCACCGGTTGAACGGCACAGGTGAACTTTCCGCCGGTCCCTCCCTGCTTGTCCTTGATCCGCGTTACTCGTGCTCGCGTGTGGCTTCCTCAAGCGAGTAGATGAATGACTCATACACTCTGCCTGTGGCTTGGCGCATGCCTAACTCGCAGGTCCGATTCGCAGAAATAAACCGGGTGCCGTCCCCAGACGTCTGGATTTGTGTGAGTGTGTCGCGCGTCGCAGAATGAACCAGCTCAGGATGCAACAGGCCGCGGTCGCCGGCAGTTCCGCAACAAGTCGTTCCCACAGGGATTTCAGCACTGTCAGCCAGCACGCCGGCGATTGCCAGGAGCGTCTCACTGAGGCCGAGGTGTGTCATCGAACAGGTGGGATGGACGAGGATTTTGGGAATCTTTTTTTGAATGCTTAATAAGGGTAGAAGATCCTTACACCACGCGATCGAATCGAGGATGGTGATAAGCTTCAGCCGATCCTTACGTTCGTCATCGAGATGCTCCAGGATGTCATCTTTAAGGCCAAGCGTGCAGGAAGCCGCGTCCACCACCACGGGCAGCTTTCCTCCGTCACTCCAGCGCCACAGGGCGTCGCTCATCTGTTCAGACATCCATGTCTGCCCCTGCTTGTAGCCCTTGGAACTCCACGGCGTCGTGCAGCAAAGACCTCTTACGTCCTCGGGAATCCAAAGAGGCTTGCCCGCGCGTTCAGAGATGGCCACAAACGCATCCGGAAGAGCCAGCGCCGCGGGCTTGGTATTGTCCCTGCCGAAGATGCGATTGATGCACGCGGGAAAATATACCGCTGCTGCGCCCTGGCGTCTTGTTTTGGGCAACTCGGCGGGAGCGGTGTGCGGCATGGGACCCGCGACACCGGGAATCAGATCCTTGCTGACGATGCTGCGGGCCACATCCGTCATGGCCGTAAGCAGATGCGGGCTGGTTACTGTTTGGACGACGTCGGCAGCCTTGACACCAACACGGGCCAGTCTTTCTATCTCGGCCCACTTCCTGGCCACGTCGAGGGCGACTTCTTCGGCATGCTCGGAATGCTGCACCTTTCGGAAGTGTTTGATCAGAGCGCCGGTATTGATTTCGATCGGACACACATCGGCGCAGGTACCATCGACAGCGCAGGTCTCGATACCGTCGTATTCGTATTCATGTTGCAGCTGGGTCAGAACCTTAGACCATTCGGGCTGTCGTGACATCTCACGACGGAGAACGATACGTTGTCTGGGGGTGACGGTCACATTTCGGCTTGGGCACACAGGTTCGCAGAATCCGCACTCAATGCAGTGAGAGGCAGAATGAACGTCTTCGATCGCCGGAGTGGTCTTGAGATTCTTCAGGTGAATCAGTGGATCTGTGCTCAGCAGGACATTTGGAGCCAGGATTCCGTGCGGATCAAGGAGGCGTTTTACACGCCACATCAGATCGGTGATCGTGTCGCCCCATTCGCGCCGGACAAACGGAGCCATGTTGATTCCTGTTCCATGCTCAGCTTTCAATGAGCCGTCATACTTATCCACCACCATTTCGACAAGGTCACGCATAAAGCCGTCG
>CAZSUK010000586.1:0-4249 GCA_964609355.1 uncultured Acidobacteriaceae bacterium
GGCGGTTACCGTAAACGTGCAGTAGCTCTATTCCCTTCTCAGCATCTGCATAGGATCGACCGAAGCGGCGCGCCGCGCAGGGAGCAGGCATGCCGCGGTCCCCGTCCCCAGCAGCAGAAAGACAGCGCTGGTGGCGATCGCGGAGTCATACGGGCTCACCTGAAAAAGCAAGCTGCTGACGACACGCGCAGACGCGAAGGCCACGGCGACCCCGGCAACTGCCCCCACGAGTACCGGTACCAAACCGTCGTGCAGCACCAGGCGGTAGATGTTTTTGCGCTGCGCCCCGAGTGCCAGCCGCAGACCGATCTCGCGCTCCCGTTGGACCACGGAATAGGTCACCACCCCGTATACCCCTAAACTCGCCAGCAGCAATGCACTGACGGCGAACAGGAGCAACAACTGCATTTCAAATCGCCGATTCGCTACCGAGTCTTCGACCACGCCTCCAAGCATCCGCACTGCGGGCACAGGCACTTCAGGATCGACGCTCCAGATAGCCTTCCTCATGGTATCCGCCATCATCGCCGGGGATTGCGTGGTACGCACCAACAACCCGCCCGTCGTATCACTTCGATACCAGTTCGGCATGTACACCATCATTGGGTCGGGGTTAGACAAAGAGACCGTCCGGGCATTCCCTACTACCCCGATAACGGTAAATGGCTCCTCTTTCATGAGTCCGGCCCGATGGAACGGTTGCCCGATCGGATTCTTACCGGGCCAGAGCGTCTTGGCTGTTAGTTCGGAAATGACGGCGTAATGCTTACCCTCGTCGCTTGTGTTCAACAGGCGCCCGGCAATCAAAGGCAGGTGAATGGTTTCGAAATACCCCGGGGTCACCCAGCGAAAGTGTTCCGTAGGCAGTTGCATGATGGGTCTGGCATCGCCGGGAACATTGATCATATCGAGCCAACTATCACGAGACAGCGGCAGCTCACTGACTGCTGCCGCGTGCTCCACGCCCGGAAGTTCGGAGAGCCGAGCCACCACCTGCCGATAAAATGCAGCCCGATGTTCCGTGTCTGAGTAGGTCTTGCTCGGCAGATCGACCATTGCGGTCGCAACGCGCGCGGCGACAAAGCCACGATCTACCTTCAGCAGTCGAAGCAGGCTGGTGGTCAAGAGTCCCGTCATCAATACCAGGGCCACGCTTACGGCAACTTCTACAGCAACCAGCAATCTACGTGCTCGCTTGACCCCCACAGACTCACTGGCCAGCCGCGACTCGCTATACAGAACCGCCTGCGGAGGAGTGCGCGCGACCATCCACGCCGGCGCCGCTCCAGCGACCAGGGTTGCCAGCCCTGCCAGCAAAACAGCGCACCCGGCCCCGGCCCAGTCCAGTTGGAGAGAACCGCGAAAATCCAACGCCGGGGGTACGTAGCGCTGCATGACCGGCATCATGATGGCAGCCAGCAGGACGCCCAGCGCGCCTCCCAACGTGGCCAGCACCGTCGTCTCCCGCATGGCCATGCGCAGCATCTCGGCACGGCTCGCACCCAGGGCCGAAGCCACCGCCATTTGCTGCCGCTTGCCTACTGCTCGCGCCAGCAGCAAATTAGCAATGTTCACGCAGCCCACCAGCAGCAACCCCGCCACCGCCACGAGCAAAATCAGTAGCGGCTTTCGATTGTTCCCCACCAGTTGCCACTGAAACGGGGTCAGCGTCGCAGAGAGAGTAGCTCTTTCCTCCGCGGACAACCTACCCATGATCGAACGCTGCAACGCATTGATTTCCGCGCTTGCCTGAGCCGGGGTAACTCCTGGCTTCAGACGCGCCAGCCCGAAGTAATCAAAATCTCCCATCGCTTCCTGCAACATGTCCTGGGAAATGGCCATCGGTATCAACGCTCCGACGGGTCGCGGATGAGCGGCAGCCAGACCGCCCAAACTTCCTACATGGGGCAGGTGGAATGACGGTGGCATCACACCAATCACGGTGTAGGGGAACCCGTTCAGGGTGACGGTCTTTCCCAGGATTGCCGGATCGCTTTGAAATTGTGTTCGCCAAAAACTGTGCATCAGCACCACAACGCGCTCGTGACCTGACTCGGCTTCCTGGGGCGAGAACGCCCGGCCAAGCAGCGGCGCCGAATCAAGGACGGAAAAAATGCCTGGAGTCGCTCTGAGTACACCTAGCTGTATCGGATGCGTAGCCAGACCAAGGGGCCATGAATCTTCCTCCATCATCGCCATAGACTGAAAGCTTTGGCTATGTTCCTGCCAGAAGAAGAAATGGTTCGCATTCATCGGCAGCGTCGGGTAAAGGTCACGAAACTCAGCCACTTGCTCTTCCATTACGGTCAACTGCTCCGCATGGCTATAGGGCAGCGGCCTCAGCATCACGTCATAGACCAGCGTGAAAATCGCCGTCGTTGCCCCGATGCCCAGCGCCAGGGTTAAGACCGCGGTGATGGTAAAGCCTAGAGACTTGCGCAACTGGCGAAGCGCATAGCGCAGGTCATCAAAAAATGGCTGCATAGAACCTCCGGCACTCAGGACGGTCGCTTATCGCCAGTACGCAAATTCCGCAAAGGAAGTTGCCTTATTCTTCGAGTCTTGAAAACATAATTCTTGTGGAAGCCTGAGCGAGGTCTTGAACAATGTGCCGCAATATCAAGATGTTATTCAACTTCGACCCTCCCGTAACGGACGACGAGGTTCGTGCCGCGTCCATCCAATACGTGAGGAAAATAAGCGGCTTTAACAAGCCGTCCAAGGCAAACGAAGCTGCCTTTGACGCAGCGGTCGACGAGATAGCTGCTGTCTCGATCCGGCTTCTCCGCTCGCTCGAGACCCATGCCGCCCCCCGAAACCGTGAAGAGGAAGCGGCCAAAGCGAAAGCCCGGTCTGCGGAGCGATTTGGCTCCTGATCCAGGCCCGGATCTCGCACCGCTTCTAACGACTTGCCTGTATGCTTAGCGGGCATGAAGAACAGGTCTCGAAACAACAAAGCACACCCGGTGACGCGAGGGCTCGCAGCAGTTGGAGTGGGCGCGATGGCCTTCTTTGGCGCACGTTTCCTAATAGACTACTTCGGCTCGGCAGTGCCCTACTCCATGCCCGACAAGAACAACGCTCCGTTGGATTCGGAGGACTTCATTCAGTTCCTCAGCCTGGTCACCGACGGCACCCGGCGGCATTCCCACATCTCCCGGCTCAAAAACGGAGTCGAGTTTTTCCCCGCTTACCTGAAGGCGATCCGCCGGGCAAAATTCGCCATCAACCTGGAATTTTATGAATACTTGGAGGGACGCATCGGCGACGAAATTCTGGCAGCCTTGACCGAACGGGCCGAAGCGGGAGTCGAGGTGCGCATTATCGTCGATGCCCTGGGCAGCTTTGCCACCCGTAACGCCTACTTCGACGGCTTGCGCGCCGCCGGCGGCCAGATGTGCTGGTATCATCCATTGTTTCGCTGGAACACCTGGCCTAAGGCCAACAATCGCACCCATCGCAAGCTGCTGATCGTCGACGGAGAGACAGGGTTTATCGGTGGCGCGGGGATCGCCGACCAATGGTTGTACGAAACCGAGGTACCGGTATGGCGAGACACCGTGTTTTGCGTTGAAGGAGAAGCGGTCGCTGGTTTGATATCAGCCTTCTGTGAAAATTGGCTTGAATCGTCGGGAGAAATTCTCTCCAGCTCAAAACAATTTGGCTTTCGCTCCATACCTGAGGGTGTAGAAAGCTTTGTCGTTTCCAGCACTCCCCATGGCGGCGGCACCCAGGCACGCATTCTGTTTCAGGCCTTGATTAACAGCGCACGGCACACCATCCGCATTACCACCCCCTACTTCCTACCCGATCGCAGTGCACGCCAGGCCCTGATCGCCGCTATCCAGGAGCGGGGCGTGGAGGTACAAATTTTGACTGCCGGCGCGCGTATTGATCATCCGGTCATCCGCAAGCTGAGTCACCGTAGCGTGCGGCGTTTGCTGCAGGCCGGCGCAGAGATATACGAGTACGAGCCATCGATGATCCACGCCAAGTTAATGACCGTCGACGGCATGTGGAATGTGGTTGGGTCGACCAACTTTGATCACCGCTCGTTTGCCCTGAACGATGAAGTGAATCTCGCCGTCCTCGACCGTGAGCTGGCCGCGACCATCGAAGCAGATTTCTTCGAGGATCTGGAGCAAAGCGACAAGCTGAGTCTGTCGAATCTCGAGCAGGCCTGGTTGTCGGAGGAAGACGAGTCGGTACTCGACCACATCCTGAAAGAGGAGAGCTAAAGGCCAGGATG
>CAZSUK010000587.1:0-24398 GCA_964609355.1 uncultured Acidobacteriaceae bacterium
CAAGCCGGGAGGCAGTATTGAAGCAAGCGGGAAGCGCGGCGGACCCACTCTGGTACAAGGACGCGATCATTTACGAGTTGCACGTCAAGGCATTCATGGACGGCAACAACGACGGCATCGGCGACTTCCAGGGATTACTCAGCAAGCTCGATTACGTGCAGGACCTGGGCGTAACCTGCCTTTGGCTTCTGCCATTCTTTCCTTCTCCCCTGCGCGATGACGGCTACGACATCTCCGATTACCTGAGCGTGCACCCGAACTACGGGACCATGGAGGACTTCAAAGAGTTTCTCAACCAGGCGCATGCCAGGGGTATCCAGGTGATGATCGAGCTGGTCATCAACCACACGTCCGATCAGCATCCCTGGTTTCAGCGAGCGCGCCATGCGCCCAAAGGCTCGCCGGAGCGCGACTTTTACGTGTGGGGTGACACCGATCAAAAGTATCGCGAAGCGCGCATTATCTTCACCGACACTGAAAAATCCAACTGGACCTGGGATCCCGATGCGCAGCAGTATTACTGGCATCGCTTCTTCTCTCATCAGCCGGACCTGAACTACGACAATCCTGTGGTGCTGGAAGAAGTGGTAAAGATCATGCACTACTGGCTGGACATGGGAGTGGATGGGCTGCGGGTAGACGCCATTCCGTACCTGGTGGAGCGGGAAGGAACAAACTGCGAGAATCTGCCGGAAACGCACGCGGTGATGAAGCGCATCCGGGCGGAAATCGATGCCAAGTATGCGGCCAGAACGATCCTGGCCGAGGCCAACCAATGGCCTGACGATGTGCGCATCTATTACGGCGATGGGGATGAGTGCCACATGGCCTTTCACTTCCCTCTCATGCCGAGGATGTATATGGCGCTGCGCCAGGAGGATCGGCTGCCCATCACCGACATCATGGCGCAAACTCCGGCTATCCCCAATAACTGCCAGTGGGGGCTATTTCTTCGCAACCATGACGAGCTTACGCTCGAAATGGTAAGTGACTATGAGCGCGATTACATGTACCTCGCCTACAGCGCGGATCCGCGTATGCGCATCAACATCGGCATCCGCCGGCGGCTGGCGCCCTTGGTGGATAACAGCCGGCGCCGCATCGAACTGCTGAACAGCCTGCTTTTTTCTTTTCCCGGTACGCCGATTGTTTATTACGGGGATGAGATCGGGATGGGCGACAACATATACCTGGGCGACCGGAATGGTGTGCGCACGCCGATGGAGTGGAACGGAGACCGCAATGCGGGCTTTTCCCGGGCCGTGCCAGCCAAGCTGTACAGCCCTGTCATCATGGACCCGGTTTGGGGCTATGAGGGGCTGAACGTCGAAGCACAGCAGAGCGACCCTTCGTCGCTGCTGAGCTGGATGCGCAACATGATTGCGCTGCGCAAGCTGTTCCAGGTTTTTGGCCGGGGCACGCTTTCTTTCCTCAATCCCACCAATCGCAAAATCCTCGCCTACATCCGCGAGTATCAGAACGAAAAGGTCCTGTGCGTGGCCAATCTTTCCCGCTTTGCGCAGCCGGTGGAGTTGGACCTCTCCGCCTTTGTGGGACTAGTGCCGGTCGAGATGCTGGGCTATGTGGAGTTTCCCCGGATTCGTACCACGGCTTATCCCTTGACGATTGGGCCGTACGGCTTTTTGTGGCTGGAGTTGCAGCCCTCGCCGGAGCCCGCAAGCCTGCCAGAGGCTGGAGAGCCAGAACTTGCGCTCAGCGGAAACAGTGACTGGATGAGTGTTCTCGAAGGCAACGGCCGCCGCGAACTGGAAGAAACCGTGCTGCGGAATTACCTGCCGCGGCAACGATGGTTCGGCGCCAAATCCCGGGTGATCACCGGGACTCGTATTGAAGATTGGGCAGTGTTCAACCAGGGAGAGAGTGCCCTGGTATGGGTCGAGGTGCAATATTCCGAAGGAGACCCCGACACCTACCTGGTCACGCTGGGATTGATGTTTGGTAAGGCCGCGGAGGAGCTGCGAAAGGAGTCGCCGAACGCGGTGTTGACGCGGGTAAGCTCAGCAGAAGCGGTGGGAGTGCTGCACGAGGCCATCTTCAACGACACCGCCAATGCAGCCCTGCTGGCGATGATTTCCACGCACGGGGAAATTCCCTCGCGTGAGGGCGCCCTCATCGGTATACCCAGTACGGTACTGCCTCAGTTACAAGGGGAAGCGGGTCCGCCTCCTGCGCCACGGCGCGGTTCGGCAGAGCAGAGCAATACCTCCATTCTGTTCGGTGACAAGCTGATCATGAAGCTGTTCCGCAGGCAGCAGGCCGGCCCAAATCCAGACACGGAGATCGGCCGCTATCTCACCGAGCAAACGCATTTTACTCATATCGCGCCCTTCGGTGGGGCCATCGAATACAAGCGCGAGGGGCAGGAAACCTCGACGTTGGCCATGTTGCAAGGCCTGGTCAGCAATGAGGGCGATGGGTGGCAATGGACGCTGGAAGAACTGGATCGGTACTACGAGGCCAGCGCAGCGGAGAACTTTACCCAGGGCGTTATTCCTGATGGTCCGGCAAGCCTTCTGCAGCTGAGCCAGGCCAACGAAACGGAGTTTGCCCGCGAGCATGTGGGTACTTATCTCGACGCCGCTGCCTTGCTGGGCAGGCGAACGGCGGAGATGCACCTGGCGCTGGCGTCGCCGACCCACGACCCGGCATTCATGCCCGAGCCGATGAATTCGAAGGACATCGACCTGCTGCGCGATGAGCTGATAGCTCATGCCAGCAGCGCCTTCGATGCGCTCAAGGCCAATGTAGCTGGCTTGCCCGATGGGGTACTGGAAAGAGCAGGCCTGGTGCTGAGCCGGCGGACCCTGGTGCTGGATCGTTTCCGCCAGTTGGCTGCGGGTGAGATTCATGCGCTGCGCACCCGCATCCATGGGGACTATCATTTGGGTCAGGTGCTGCGGTCCAAGGGTGACTTTGTAATCCTGGACTTTGAAGGGGAACCGGCGCGTTCTCTTGCTGAGCGCAGGACTAAGCAATCACCTTTGAAGGATGTTGCGGGCATGCTGCGCTCTTTCAGCTATGCGGCATTTTCGGCGTTGATGAAATACTCGACGCGGCGACCGGAAGATTTTCAACGGTTGGAGCCATGGGCGCATTTATGGGAACAATCAGTGTCGTCAGCTTTCCTGCGCACGTACTGCGGGTATGCGCGAGGAGTGGAAGTGGTTCCCTCCGAACCGCTCATGTTTGAGCAGTTGCTGGAGGCTTACGTGATCGACAAGGCGTTTTATGAGCTGGTGTACGAGTTGAACAACCGGCCCAGCTGGGTGATGATTCCGTTGACGGGGATTCTGAGTTTGCCGCTGTAAGAAGGTTTGGCGGAGGAAAGAGGGTGCGTGAGCGCTGGGGAAAGACAAACCGCAGGTCCCTCCACTACGCTTCGCTCCGGTCGGGATGACGATTCTGTTGCGGAGGTCAACTATTTCGCGCTGAATCTCATACGGGTAGAACAGAATTGTCATCCCGACCGGAGCGAAGCGTAGTGGAGGGACCTGCGGTTTGTCTTTCCGGTACTCACACCCTCTTAAGCCCGCCCCTTGAAAACCGGGCTGTCCCGAAACAGTTAAGATCCGATGTAGGACCGAAGGTAGACGCATGGCAAAGCTGGAGCTTGCGGAAGAGACAAAAGCAGGGGTGGAAGAGATAAAGGAAGCCGATCTGCTGATCGCAGTGGCTGCGCCGGTCGAGGCTGAGAAGCTGCGGACTGCGGCCACACGGGCAATCCTCGGCTTGGGCGAGTCCAGCGTGGGTGCTCTGCGCACCGTGGTTGCCTTTCCCGGGGTAAGCGGTACTGAGCCTGTGGCCAAGGTCGAAATGGATCTTGATGAGGCGCAGACCCATGACCGGCTGCACTTCTTACCGTATGCAATGCCCGCCGGCAGCCCCGCCAAAATTCCCTGGCTGCCTACGGCAAGCATTTACCAAGCGCTATTCGCCATGGCACGAGACATGGGGGTCAGCGCCTGTGCCGTGATCGCTCCTGATCTGGCCGCGCTGGATTCGAATTTTCTAGCGCCGATGATCGCTCCTGTTCTTGAACAACGCTTCGAACTCGCTATGCCTCTGTACGCCCTGGGAAAGTTCGACGGCCTGCTGAACTCAAGCATCCTGGCTCCCCTTGCGCGCTCACTTTATGGACGGCGCGTACGCTTTCCTCTGGCGCCAGACTTCTGCTTTTCGGGGAAAATGATTCCGGACATGGAAGTGGCGTTGCAGCGAACCATCGCCCAGGGGCAATCCACCTTCTGGCCGGCCACCGAAGCTGCCATCCGCGAACGTGGAATCTGCGAGGTGCATGTCGACACCCACCACGCTCCCGCCGAAGGCGTGGACCTCAGCACCGTCTTGTCCGAGACCGTGGGGTCTTTGTTTGCGGAGATGACAGTCAATGCTCCGCTCTGGCAGAGGGTTCGGGGCTCTCAGGCGGCCATTACCGTGGGTACTCCGGTGCCGCCGACCGCCGATGGAGCGGGAGCGGATACTACGCCGATGGTGGAGACGTTCCAGCTCGGTTTCCGCAACTTGCAAGAAGTATGGTCCCTGGTGCTGCCACCGGTCACGCTTTTGGAGCTGAAGCGGCTGGCGCGACCCAGCACGGAACGCTTCCACCTGCCCGACGAGCTCTGGGTGCGCATCGTATACGACTTTGCATTGGCTTATCGCCTGCGTACTCTCAGCCGCAGCCATTTGTTGGGGGCGCTTACCCCGCTCTACCTGGGTTGGGTAGCCTCGTACGCTCTGGAAGTAGGCAACGCCAGCGCAACGGAGGCAGAGCAAAGGCTGGAGAAGCTGGCTCGCGCCTATGAAGAAGGCAAACCGTATTTATTATCGCGGTGGCGTTGGCCAGACCGCTTCAACCCTTAGGGGCGGAGGAGAGCATTATGTGGACTCAAGTGTCGCAGTCACTGCACGAATCGATGGCTCGGGTCATCAGCCGCATCGCCACGCTGCTTCCGGGAATTCTGGCGTTTATCCTGGCGGTGTTGTTCTTCGCCGCCATTGCGTGGGCGCTCGCATGGCTGGTCCGTTCGTTTCTTAACGGGATTCGCATCGACGAGCGGCTGGCGCGGGGGACCAACGCGATCGCGGAGTGGTCGCCTACCTATACACCCACTACGCTCATCACCCGGGTAGTTTTTTGGTGCGTGGTGCTGATCGGGTTTTTGGTTGGCCTGGAAGCGTTTGGCGCATCGTCAGACAATGTGCTCTCCGCACGCCTGCTGGGCTATATTCCCAATGTTGTGGGCGCGGTGGTGTTGCTGATTCTGGGCAATGTGATCGCGCGGTTTCTTTCCCGCAGTGTGTTGATCAGCGCGGTGAATATGAATCTGCATTATGCGCGGCTGTTGAGCCTGGGCGTCAAGTGGCTTGTGTTGGTGCTTACCGCGGCGATGGTGCTCGATCATCTTTCGATTGGGGCGGCCATCGTGGACCTGGCGTTCGGAATTCTTTTTGGCGGCATTGTGCTGGCGTTGGCGCTGGCCGTGGGCCTGGGTTCGCGAGACCTGGTAAGCCGATCCCTGGAGCGCGAGGCGGCCCGCCCCGGCGCGGAGGCGGTGGCGGAAGAACAGTTCCGTCATTTCTGATTTTCCGAGTATTTGTGAGAAACCGCAGGTCCCTCCACTACGCTCCCCCAGATTTCTTGTCGAGATCAGCGGCGTTGTTCAATTGCATGCGGCTCTCTGTACGGAGAGCCGCACACGTGGTTGTTGCTAGCAGCGCGACGTAGGAAATCCGGGTCCTCTCCGGTCGGGATGACAATTTTGTTATGCCCGCAACAGCTTAAGCGAAAGATACTTGACCCCCGCAAATAGATTTGTCATCCCGACCGGAGCGAAGCGTAGTGGAGGGACTTGCGGTTTCGCCCCCCCGGTCTATCCTCAGAGCTTTGCGGCTGGTTGTGTCTGTGAGAAGGTTGTGTGATGAAAGTCGCAATTTTAGGCTTTGGCACCGTGGGCAGTTCGGTTGCCCGGATTTTGTGCGAACATCCGCCTAAGGGCGTGGAACTGGGCTGTATCTTCAACCGAGGGATCGAGCGCAAACGCGTCTCCTGGGTTCCCTCAAGCGTGGTCTGGAGTGAGGACTTCCGTCAGGTGATGGGGTGCGACCCCGACATCGTGGTTGAGCTGGCAGGGGGGCTTCAACCGGCGGGAGAGTGGGTCCGTGAAGCGCTCGCTGCGGGCAAATCAGTAGTCACCGCCAATAAGAAGTTAATTGCCGAGCAGGGTATTGCGCTCGAAGAGCTGGCCCGCCAGCATGGATGCCAGCTGCTCTACGGAGCCGCGGTGGCGGGGGGTGTTCCAGTTATTCCCGCAGTGCAGCAGGGCCTGGCAGGCGACCGCATCAACCGCATCCACGGTATTTTGAACGGGACCTGCAATTTTATCCTCAGCAACATGGAAGACGGGGCGGAGTTTTCGCCCACGCTGCGCGAGGCGCAGGAACGCGGTTATGCGGAGGCTAATCCCACCGAGGACGTGGATGGGTTCGATGCCCGGGCAAAGCTGGTGATCCTCTCCCGCATCGGGCTCCGGGTGGAGGTGCTGCCGGAAGAAGTTGCCTGCCGCACCATCAGCGATGTTTCAGCGATCGACTTTGCCTACGCCAAGGACCTGCAATGCACCATCCGGCAAATCTCGCGCGCCGAGGTGAGGGACAGAGAGCTGCTGGCTACGGTCGGGCCCATGTTGGTGCCGCGCAGTTCACCGTTGTCGTGGTCACGAGGAACGGAAAACATGGTCATTTCCGGTGGACAGTACGGCGGCCAAACGGTCTTCTCCGGACACGGGGCGGGGGGAAATCCGACTGCGGTGGCCGTCATCTCCGATGTGTTGGCAATCGCCCATGGCGGCTGCCCGGTCGCCATCTCCAGCACCCGGGCACGGGTAGATGGAGACTTTGTCGTGCCCCACTACATCCGGTTCATCGTGGATGACAGCCCGGGCATCGTGGCGGCGATCGCGGGACACCTTGCTGAGCAGGACATTAATATCAATGCCCTGCTGCAGAAGCCGGGGTATCCAAAAGACCGTCTGCCCTTTGTGGTCACGGTCGAGCCGTGCCGCAGCTCGGCGTTGAAAGCGGCACTAAAGAAAATTGCTCAGCTGGATTGTATGCAGGCGCCTCCGTTTGATTTGCAGATGTTGGAGGAGTAGCAGGAAAGACGACTTCAGTGGCCCAGGACCGGGTGGGCCTCGTAAGGCTCCTCCAGGGCTTTCATTTCGTCCGGAGAGGTGGATGTCAAGGGCTTCGATCGCTTGATCCAGGTGAAACATCTTGGTGGCTCCGATAATGGGTGCGGTGACCCCGGGTCTTGCCACCGAGCCTCAGCCTCCTCCAATACCCACTCACGCCATTTCTTCGAGCCGTAGGTCATGGTTCCCAGGCAGAGGCGGGAAACTTTGAGACCAGCTGAACCAAGCTTCACGTACTCCATAGAACCCCTAATTACCGGCGGCCTTCTTTTTACCTGGAGTCTCTTTAAACGCGCACAGGAGCACGTGAGTAGAGTTCAGGAGAGGATGGAGCCAGCTCGACTGCCCGCCAGCCAAAGGAAGGAGCCAAATCTGCTGCGTCCGGGCAGCAAGCTGCTGGTAGGAGTCGAACACGCTATAGGAGTATTGAATGCCATCCTCCTCGGAGACGATGTACATCTTTCCCCTGGTCTGCACGAATCGGGCGGCGCGCCACAAACCGCATTTGTAGAGCGCGGTCTTAAGCAAGCGAGCAGGATGGCTGCCCTGTCCGAAGCGATTGGAGTCGGATAGGAAGACAGCCCGTTTCGCCACCCGGATCATCTCTCCCACCATGCGAGCAGGGTCGGCCACGTGGTGCAGAACTCCACATTCAAAGACGGCGTCAAAGGTTGCATCTTCGAATGGAAGCTCGTAACCATTGCCCTGCAGCAAAACACCCTTAGGCACACCATTGGCTTCCGCTCTCTCGATCATTGCGGCCACGGGCTCGATGCCGCGCACTTCTTTTCCACGATCCTGCAAAAAGCGAATACCTCTGCCGGTTCCTGCGCCGACATCGAGGAAGGTCTGCAGTCCGAATGCGTTACTGATCATCTCCATGTATTGCAGAGCCAGATTGTGCTCATGGTCCTCGCTGTCGTTATGCATGGAGTCATAAGCCGCGGCGCTTTGTTCGTAGTATCTCGCCTGCAAAATTTCCGCAGATTCAGTCATGGCGTATAGGGTATCAGGCATGAATCCGTTTTAGCGTTGCAACTCGATTGCCGCAAAAAGCGTCTAGGTAGCCATGGAAATCGAGCTACGCCGGTTGATCGGTCATCAAGTGATCGTGATGGGCCCAAACTTTGTCGACAACGCGAAGCTGCAGAGCGTGAAGCTGCTGGCTGTGGAAGAAGCTGGCATATGGATCGAAAGCCAGGAAGCAGTCGACAAGATTATTGCGAGTTTGCAAAAGAAGCCTTCGACCGAGGGCCTCGCCTTTTTCCTTCCCTATGGGCAGATTACGGCCATCGTGGCGGGTTTCGAACCGTCCGGTATTGAGTGACGTGCCGGGTATGGTGTGGTCTCATAAAGGGCGGGGCTTGAAAACTCCTGCGTAACAAAACCTACCTTAAGGGACCTCCGGAGCTAGCCCGAAAACATTTCCAAGGGAGGACGGCTGAACCGCAGATCTCTCCACTGCGCTGCGCTTCGGTCGAGCTGACAAAGGGGAGGGCGGCGCTTCCAGTGAGAGTAGTTGCTAAATGGAAGCGGACACAACCATCACCCGATGCCGAAGAGCCACCGCCCTCCCCTTTGTCAGCCGTTCCTGTTACCTAGACGGAAGCGCCGGGCCATAGCTACCCTACCCTTTGTCATCTCGACCGGAGCGCAGCGAAGTGGAGAGATCTGCGGTTCAGCCGTCCTCCTTTGGAAATGTTTTCGGGCTTTCCCTCCCCATCAGGTCGGGTCGTGCCCGGATTCAAAACCAGATTCGCCTGCAACTTAGTCTGTTCTTAGCGCTCGCATTGGCTCCAGGCTGGCGGCGATGCGGGCGGGCAGGAGTGCGGCGAGAAAGGCAGCCGTGCACAGCACCAGCAGCGTACTGCACAGAATTAGCGGATCGTAAGGCTTTACCCCGAACAGCTGGCTGGCCATGGCGTGACCGCCCAGGATCGCGACGGGAATGCCAATCGCCAGGCCAATGCCTACCTGCAGAAATGCTCCCCGCAATACCATCCGCAGCACACTCATACGATCGGCGCCCAACGCCATGCGGATACCAATTTCACTGGTCCGGCGTTCCACTGAGTAAGCAGTCACACCGTAAAGTCCGATTGAGGCCAGTACCAGGGCTAACACGCCGAAGAACGACGTGAGCTTGGCGATCATGGCCTGCTGGGTGAAGTTGGCCTTGACCTGTTCGGCAAAGCTTTCAAAATTAATCACCGCCAGATCAGGATTCACCTGCGCAATGGCGCGGCGCACCTGCGCTTCCAATCCAGGAAGGTTGCCGGCAGTCTCTATCTCGATTGCGTTCAGATATTGTGACCGATCCTCAAACTGCTGGTACCGCGGTTCGGCACCCGGAACATTCTGTCCCTGTGCGAGAAAGTACATGGGCCGCATTTTCTCCGAGGGGCCCCAATAGTGTGTATCCTCCGTGACCCCGACGATCTCAAAATATTCAGGATGCTTGAGATCATCGCTGAAGTGTTTTCCGATGGCGTGGCCGTCTTTGAAATATTTCTTCTCAAAGAAACGGTTGACGACAGCGACGTTGCGCGTGGTTGGCGTGTCCTGTTCATTCATAGCTCGGCCTTCAACGATCCTGGTCCCGATGGTTTCGAAATAATGCGGGCTGGCTCGCAGCCATGACGCTCCATGATCGTGTTCGCCTGGCTGCGGTGGCGGCTCTCCCGCGATGAAGACACCCTCGCCCCAGTTGTCGCCCTCCATCGGGCTGTACAGGGAAAAACTAACCTGCTTCACGCCGGGAATTCCAGCGAGGTTGATGTGCAGCTGGCGGTAGAGTGCTTCGAGCTGGTTGGGTTTGTAGCCGGCCATCTGCGGGTCAATGTGGAGGATGTAGCGGTTTGTAGTGTCAAATCCGAAGTCCTGGTGTTGCATGTTGCTCAGGCTTCGCGCCAGCAGGCCGGCCGCACAAAGCAGGACCAGCGAAAGAGCGGCCTGCACCACGACCAACGATTTCTGCCCCCAACCTGCGTGATCTGAGGTGGAGCGGTTCGCTCCCCGCAGGGCGTTCACCGGGTTTGCTTTGGATGTCAACCATGCCGGGGCAACTCCGAAGAGGATCCCGGTCAGCACCGAAACCAACAGGGCAAACGCAAGCACGGGCAGCGAAGGACTAGAGGTTATGGGCACCGGGTCATTGCGAAAGGCAAGAAACAGAATCACTCGGGTGCCGGCGAACGCGACCGCAATTCCCGCCGCGCCTCCCAGCACGGCGAGCACAATGCTTTCCGTCAGGGTTTGCCGCATCAACGCTGCGCGCGGCGCCCCCAGCGCCGACCTTACCGCGGTTTGCTGCTGGCGATTCGCCGCCCGGACCAGCATCAGGTTGGCAAGGTTGGCGCAGGCAATCAGCAGGACGAAACCGGAGACCCACGTCAACAAATGCAGTCCATCTTTGTATTGGTCCCGCATCATCTGCACCCCATTGCCGCCATGCGAGAAGTGCAGCGATTGCTTGGCCACCAGCGGCTTGTCACGCTCCTCGACCTTGCTCAAGGGACTCAGCAAAAATTGACGCAACTGCAGCAGCATATGCGCTTCGATGGGCTGGGGGTCCGCACCGGGGCGAATGCGGCCGATCAGATCCAGCCAATCCAGGGAAGCATCTTCCAGGATGGTGCCGGTGGGGCTGATCAAGGGTTCGTCGTTGAGGGGAATAAAGAAAGACGGTGGAGTACTCTGCACACGGTCGCCGAAGAATCCCGGTGGCGTGATTCCGATCACGGTGAATGGCTGGCTGTTGATGACAAAACCGGCGCCGATTACAGAGCGGTCTTTGGCAAATTTTTCCTGCCAGGTTCGAAAGCTCATCATGGCCACGGCAGGAGCGCCCTTTCGATCATCGTTGGGTGCGATCGCGCGGCCCATGTAAGGGAGAATGCCAAAGGTGGAAAAATAATTGCCGGAGACATACTCGCTTTGGAAAGGTTCGGACGGCCTGTTGCTGCCATTGCGGCGAACACCGAGCATAGTTTGTCCGGCCTGAAAGGCGGCCAGCTCAGCGAAACCAGTGGCTTCGGCGCGAAATTGCTTGTATTGCTCGTAGGAGAAGAGCGTCCAGTTGTCCTGCATGCCGCCGTTAACGCAGCAATTCTCTTCGTTGCCGACGCGCCACAAATCTGCAGGGTTGACCACCGGCAGCGACTTCAACAGCACAGCATAGACCAGGGTGAAGATTGCTGTGGTGGCGCCTATGCCAAGCGCCAGGGTGAGAATCGCGGTCGCCGTGAATCCTGGCGCCTTGGCGAATTGACGTAGTGCGTAACGGATATCTGCTGCAAGCTGCATCCCGGCTCCTCCGCAAAGGTAAATACGGCGAAGCCGGGCGTCTGGTTCGATTTATTTCAGGGGTGCTGGTCAGGGTCCGGGGCTGCGCGGCGGCGGCGGCCACTCAACAGGTAGACTGCAGCGCGGAGCTCAAGCAGGGGATCGTCCGATGGGTCAATGCCATCCACCCGAGGGATTGGATCGAAGATGATCTGCTTTTGTTCGTGGGCCTGGTCGAGTATCGGCTCAGTGAACGAAAGCAGTCCCAGCTCCAGCAACTTGCGGCTCTCCGGCCACTGAATGGTTACATCATTTACCTCATCACCGTCCTCGGCCAACTGAGCAACCACTCTGAATTTGACCGGCTCGTTGGCAACGCGGTGTTCTATCTCTTCGAAGAGATAGTTGGGCGGTTTAGCGGCTACTGCCGCAGAATCCAGATGATCCTCACCGGCCACTGGGAGGATGCGATAGCGTCCGTAGCGGCCGATGCCGTCCTTGTTGAGGAACTTCATCGCGGCGAGACCATAATACGATTCGCGCGCGAAGCTCGATGACGGCGGTTTGGGAGTCTGCACAAAAGCGAGAGCAGCGGGGTGGGTACCCAAATATTTTTCCAGCGGCGAGCCAGGGATATGGGTCAGGTCGGTCAAAGAGATGGCGGTAAGAAGTTCCAGAAAGTCCTGTCCGGTGCGCGCAGGAAAGCCGTTGGTCGAGTGGACCACGATATCGGTGTGTACGCGCTCGGCAAGATGGAAGCGGATCGCACAACCGCGTGGATCGGCATTGGGATCATTGTCCGGGATCACCGGAATGCCGGTGGAGTTGGAGAAGCGCACCGTCGCCGGCGTGGATGGGCGGTTGAAGTGAGGTGCCCTGCTGAGCGTGGCCGCTTCCGCCGTGGGCGTAAAAGTTCCATGCAGCATGATGCCCTTTGCGTGAGCCGGACGAAAGCCGGGGTGAGCCCCAAAGAGAACTTCGAATTTCTGCAGTATTTCGTTGCTGAGGGCAATAATTTTTTCATCGGTCGGTAGCGGCATGAATTTGCTCCTGAGTTTTGAGAGGGTCCATGGTAACGATGCTGCCCGGCGGGAATGGTCGCCTAAAACAACCATACTCGTGATTTGTTACGAACCATCCTGGGCTGAGGGTTTCCCCTGCAAGCACAGATCTGGCGATGGCCAGAATATAGTTAAGTAGTTGCAGGAGGCAGGCTTGGAGAGCGACGGCGGGCAGGTTACGCGACTACTGAAAGCGATGCACGCGGGAGATGCGCAGGCAGCAGAGAACCTGCTGCCGCTGGTTTACTCAGAACTGCATCGGCTGGCCAAAGGTTACATGCGGCGGGAACGCCCCGACCATACGCTGCAGGCAACGGCGCTGATCAACGAAGCGTATCTGCGTCTGGTCGGCGAAGATATCGATTGGAATAGCCGCGCGCACTTCATCGGCCTGGCAGCGAATGTCATGCGGCGGGTGTTGGTCGACTACGCACGAGGCCGTAACGCAGAGCAGAGAGGCGGTGGACTGCAGCGGGTGGAGATGCAGGAGGAGTTGGCTATCTCGCCCGAAAAGCTGGATGAGGTAGAAGAACTTGATGCGGCTCTCAAGAAGCTGGAAATGGAGAACCCGCGACAGGCTCGGGTCGTCGAGCTGCGGTATTTTGGCGGCCTGTCGGTAGAGCAGATTGGAGCCTTGCTGGAGATTGCTCCGCGGTCGGTCAAGCGGGACTGGGCTCTGGCGAGAATCTGGTTGTTTCGCGAGTTGCGGCCAGAACAAAAATAATTTTGCGAATGGTGGCCCTTTCCTGGGAGCGGTTCCGCCTTAGTAGGTGAAGGCGGTTAATGAGACGCCTTCCCAAAAGGAGAAACCGCCATGAGCACACTTTGGATGTTGAAGTTTCGCGCCAGCATTTTCGCCGCAGTTGTTGCTTTCGCTCCCTTCTCGCCCGCATCGCATGCCCAGGACGCCGGCATGGCCGCCCGGGTGAACATACCTTTCGGATTTCAAACCGATTCTCAGCATTTTGCTCCGGGGGTGTACACGCTTGAAATGGAGAATGACCACACCCTGCTGATTCGCGGAGCATCGCAGTCATGGATGGCCCTGACGTCGGTCGAGGACAAAGCCCAACCAGCAAAGCGGGGAACGGCTGTGTTCCACAAATACGGCGACCATTACTTTCTGAGTGAGATCACGGTTGCGGGGACGAGCCGTTACCTTCATCTGACTCCCTCCAGAACGGAGAGCCAATTGCGCCGTGGGCAAAAGAAAACAGCACCGGACGGCGTGGAACTATCACTGTTACAAGGAGTACGCTAGTGGCGGGCTCGCAACTGTCAGGGGCTTCAGCGGCCACCAGGGCTAAAGCCCCGAAATTTTATATACCGAGCGTTCTCGCGGGTTTAAATCGGCTACCGAGCGAGAGGCAGATGCCTTTACCCGCGGTATCCGCTTAAAAACCCGCTACCCCGGACTAAAGCCCGGGGCTACACCAAAGGACTGCACCAACGGATTGACACGGTTCAAGCTGAAACCTGCTTGAGAGGATTAGCCGCAGGGGCTAAGCAGGGTGCGGAAAAAACTCGGGACCGGGCAGGACAGGCAGGGGCTAAAGCCCGGCATATTCTCGATTGTTTACGGCCCGACTAAAGTCGTGCCCTGACACAAAGCCCAGTTCTCATGCAAACTCTAAATCCATTGTTGTTTAGAAGATTACGTGCACCAGGGAGCGGCTGTTTCTACTTTCCGATGCAGAAGGTAGAGAAGATCAAATTGAGAATGTCGTCGGTGGTGGTTTCGCCGGTGAGCGAGTCGAGATGACGAAGGGCTCCGTAAAGATCGAGGAGCACCATTTCGTGGGGGATGTTTTGGGCTGCCGCAGAGCCTGCTGCGGCCAGCCCTTCCAACGTCGCAGTCACGGCTTCATAGTGACGCAGACTGGTCAGCATGCCGGTCTCGGTTTCCACCGTGCTCTCGCCGACCATCGCCAGCATTTTTTGCTTCAGCTCACCCACGCCTTCTCCGCTGAGTGCTGAGGTGTGGACGAGCGGGAGACTGAGGCCGTCCAGCGCGCCCTGCATGGAGACAGATGGGTGAGCCAGATCGCTCTTGTTGACCACCACCAGCGCGCGGCGCTGGGCTAGCGTTGCCAGCAACTCTAATTCTTTCTGCTCCGGAACTACCGTCGCATCCAACACCATCAGCACCATGTCGGCATCCGCCAAAGCTTCGCGCGACTTGCGAATGCCGATCTGCTCGGCTTCGTCGCTGGCTTCCCGCATGCCTGCAGTGTCTACCAGCTCGACCGGAATTCCTCCCAGGGAAACTCGCTCGGTCACCAGATCGCGGGTGGTTCCAGGCGCCGCGGTGACGATGGCACGCTCGCGCTGCACCAGGCGATTGAAGAGCGATGATTTTCCCGCGTTTGGCCGGCCCACGATCGCCAGCATCAAGCCGGCATGCACAATGCGTCCGCGGCTGAAGCTGTCTGCTACCGGCTGGAGCAGAACGCGAAGCTCATCTGTTCGTTTGACAATCTCAACGCCGGGCAGCACATCGATATCGTCTTCCGCAAAATCGATTCCGGCTTCCAGCAAAGCGATCAGGGCAACCAGCCCTTCTTTGATGGGCTTAATGCGGCGGGAAAGCGCGCCATGCAGCTGCTGTGCTGCGACACGCGCCTGGTAGAGCGTCTGCGCCTCGATCAGATCGTGCACTGCTTCGGCCTGGGTGAGATCGATGCGGCCACTCAGGAAGGCGCGCTGGGTAAACTCACCGGGCGCGGCGAGACGCGCCCCGCCATGGAGTGCCTGACGTACCAGGGTCTCCAGGATGATGGGTGAGCCGTGCGCCGCTACTTCGACCACATCTTCGCCGGTGTAGGAATGAGGCTCGGCAAAGAAGGTGACGACTGCCTCGTCAAGCTTCTCCTGGGTGTCGAGGTCGAGCACATCGGCGAAGCGAGCCTGGGCATGGGCCAAAGGATTTCGCAGGCGCAGCATAGGCTCGGCAATACGGGCGGCGTCAGGTCCCGAGAGCCGCACGATTCCAATGCCGCCGCGGCCGGGCGGTGTGGCAATGGCCACAATGGTCTCGTTCTTGTAGTGGATGTGTGGGTCGGGCTGCATGGAGCCTCGAGCGAGCGAATGCCCAAACTACATTCGTCTGGATGGCCGCAGCCCAGAGCTGCTCACGCCCGAGGGCTTCGGGCGCACCGCACCCTTGGGATAGACGACTACGAAACGGCGCAACCCCTCCCCGCTACTCTCGGTTTCGAGATCGGCATAGTCGCGGAAAGCCAGGTGCAGCATGCGCCGCTCGCGCGAACTCATGGGAGCAAAGCTGTAAGGCTGGGATGTGCCGCGGACGCGTTCGGCAGCCGTCTCGGCCGCAAGTTTCAACTCCCGCGCGCGCAGCGCTTTGAAGTTGTTGGCGTCGAAGGAGACGATGTCGTGCTCTTCGGCTTCGAGGCGAACGATCTTGGCAGCAATGTGTTCTAACGCCCGCAGCAACTCGCCTCCGCGCTGCGTCAGCAGGACCGCATCCGGACCTGCCATCTCCACATAAATTTCCCGGGCTTCGAGACCGTCGGGATCCCGGGCTCCAGCACCGGCGGTGATCCGGTACTTGAGTCGTAGGCCGCCAGTGGTGGTCAGGGTCTTGAGGAATGCTGCAATCTTCTGAGCTGCAGCTGCGTGGTCAGCTATCGGCATCGGTTTAGTATCGCACTTTGGATAGCATGAAGTCAGCCGCGCAGGAGATCAAATCTGGCGTGGGGTAACTCATCAAAAATCACTCAAAAAGTTAGCCGCCCATTTCCGGACGCTTGCGTGGTTCCAGTCCAGCCTTACGAAGCGCAGGCCGGCCACCGCTGCGTTTGGCAGCCCGCTTGGCGGCAATATCGCGCATCTGCTTTCCAATGCCGGTGCGATTCATGATGGCCTGCTGGATCACGTTGATCACGTTGCCAAAGGCCCAGTAAAGGGCCAGCCCGGAACTAAGATTCCAGGTCATGAAGCCAAAAAAGACCGGCATGGTGAAGGCCATCATCTTCTGCTGTGCGGGGTCCATGCCCGGCGATGGGGTCAGGTACTGCACCAGGAACATGGTCACGATAAAGAAGACTGGCAAAATGTGCAGCGGGTCGGGAGCGGCCAAATTATGGATCCACAACCAGGGCGCCTGGCGCAACTCGATGGTATGCAGCAGCATGCGATAAAACGCAAAAAGTAATGGCCACTGCACCAGCATCGGCAGGCAGCCGCCGAACATGTTCACACCCTCTCGCTTTTGCAGGTCGAACATTTCTTTGTTCATGTCTGCGCGGCGAGGATCTGTCGCTTTGTACTTCTTGTACTTCTCCTTGATCGCGTTCATCTCCGGCTGGATGCGCTGCATCTTCAGAGCCGACTTCATCATCTGGATGCGAGTGGGCAACATGGCCAGGTTGATCACCAGGGTGAGAACCAGAATGGCCCAGCCCCAGTTGGAGACAATATGCTCGTGGACCCAACGCAACGCCAGGAATAAAGGCTTGGCGATGATGCCCGAATAACCGAAGTCCACGGCCGGTTCGAGACTAGGTCCCGTCTGCGCGCCATTCGAGGTAGCCCGTACGGACGCGAGCACGTCCAGCACCTTGGGGCCGGCAAAGAGGCGCATGCTGGTGTGCCCGGAAGCGGAGCCCATTGCGGCGCCGAGCACGGACGCGGAATCCGTCTGATCTGTCTTGCCGTGGCGTGGTACGTCGATCGCATCGTGCAGACCGACGAGCAAGGTCTGCGAGGGTGTGTCGGGAAGGAAAATGGCTGCGAAGGAGAGGTCGCTTACCCCGGCCCATTCGAAGGGCCCGGGAATGGTGGCGCCACCTGAGATCTTCTTGGCCGCCTGATTCTCGTTCTTCCCACCCTGCATGGTGTCGAACTGAGAGGCGGCAAAATCGGGCAGCGTGTCCTGATCGCCGAATCCGCTGGGCCACGACACCAGGGCCGTGACCGGGTTCCCATTATCGGTCGTCGTCAGATCCACGTGTACGACGTAGGTCGAATCGAAGGTGAATGTCTTCTTCACCTCAAGCCCGTTGTTCGAATAGGTGAACGTCAGGGATCCAGGAGCATTCAACGTGCCTGTCGCCGAGGGCACGTACAACGCCTGTGCCAGCTGGGTGCGGAGGTTTGCGTCGTAGGTCCAGAGGGAGAGGGGATAGCCCAGCTTGGCCGCGGCTTTTTGGTTGATCAGGTCCAGCGGCTTGCCGGCATCGTCTTTATATTTCTTGAGGATCCAGGAGATGGCCTGGCCGCCGCGATTGGAAAAAGTAATGCGATAGAGCTCGTTCTCGACAACGGTCGTGGATTCGTTTGCAGCGACCACCGCAGGGGTGGCGGTTTTGGCGGAATCCGGAGCCGCGGTCGTTGGGGTGGTGACCGGTGTTCTGGCCGGTGCAGCCGAAGCCACCTCGGCCGGAGTCTCCGGTTGCGGCTTTTTCTTGGGCGAAAAATACTGTAAGCCGAGAAAGATCAAGACAAAAACAACGGAGAAAATGAGCAGCGTACGTGAGTCTTGCCCACCACCACCCGGCTGATTAGGATTGCGTATTTCTGCCAAAGAGAATTCCTGTCGATCGTACGATCTTGCGGCACCCGGCACCTGCTGCGCCTAGGCCCACAGCCTTATGGTAAATGGCGGGCGTCATCTGTGCGGGGGCGATGCTGGGGGGACGGCAGTGACCGGGTACGTGCCTGGGACTGGGTCGAAACCACCCCGGCCGAAGGGATTGCAACGCAGCAGACGCCACAGGGAAAATGCGGCGCCGTAAAAGATTCCGTGACGGCTCACGGCAAGTACAGCATATTCAGAGCACGTGGGTTGGAAGCGGCAGGCACCGGAAACTCCGCTCACCGAATGTAAGAGCGGGGAAATCCACCGCCGGTAGAGGTCAAGCACGGGAGACGTCGCCTCTTTTTTCGATCTTTTCGGTCTTTTGGATCAAGGAGAAGATTCTCGACACTTCCCCCTGCAATCGGTCGAACTCCGCGGTCAGCACGGTTCGCCTGGGGTGGAGGATGACGTCAACATCCCGCGTCAGCAAAGCCAGGTTCCTGCGCACAGCTTCACGCATGCGCCGCTTGATGCGGTTACGCTCGACTGCTTTGCCCAAGACGCGGCCGGCGGTTAGACCGACGCGAGGCCCCGACGCAGGAACCAGGGCCGGACCTGCGATCCGTTCGGCGAAAAAATAAGTCATGGAAGGCGAGAAGTGTTTCCGGCTACGCTGGTATACACGTTGATAGTCGGCATGCTTGCGCAGCCGAGCGTCGCCTTGGGTAAGAAGCGTCAACAGAATTCCCCAGGATGGATAAGGTCTTAATCGCGGTAGCCGGCACTGACGGAAACGCGTTTGCGGCCCTTGGCTCGGCGGCGAGAAAGTACGGCTGCTCCAGCCTTGGTCTTCATTCGGGTCAAAAAGCCGTGGGTCTTCGCCCGATGGCGGCGGTTAGGTTGAAATGTGCGCTTGGGCATGACGCTGCGCTCCTGATCTCACTCGAAAATTTATGCCTGAAGGCAAGCTTTAAGTATAACGGATTCAGGCCAAAGGGCCAAGCGAAGGGCGGCTTCGGCTCGCTGGAGTGTTGGCTTTCACTACGCATGGTGCAACTCCGGAGGAAAGAAATCTTTGCCCGGAAATGAGGGGTTGCACCGCCTTGCAACTGTGCTAGTATCGGCTCCGATCAAGATTGATTTTCTGCACGTCCACACTACCTGATCTTTCGATCTGGATACTTTCGCGAAGGGGCTTATCCCCCAAAGCAGTTCCTAAGCACAGGAGCTACAATGGCACGCACGGACCTTCCGCTGCGGGCTTGCTTCTTTGCACTTTGCAGAAAGTATCAGGCAGTCGGCGTTTGAACGAAGGAAGCGTATGTCTTTTGTCGCCACCGCCCCCACGCCCACCGTGCCCAATCCGTGGGCGCGGATCCTGGGTGCTCTCGAAAAGAAAGTCAACCGGCAATCGTTTGATACCTGGCTTAAGCCGACGCGCTTCAGCCACATCACCGGCCGGATGCTTTTCGTGCGGGTTCCCACGCCCGAGTTTCAACACATTGGCGACCGCTATGGGGACCTGATTCAGGAAGCCATCGATGCGTTCCATTTGGAATTTGATGATGTTGAGTTTGTGATCCCGCAGGAAGACCCAAGCACGGTTCGGGTGCGCGAGGATGGAGGGTTTGCACCTGTCCCGTCCCATTCTGCCGGAGCGCAGCGGGCAGGCAACCGAGGGATGCCGCCGCCGGCGGCGCCACAGCAGGCCAAGTTCGATTGGGCAACAGCCGCGCAGCTCAATCCTCGCTACACCTTCGACGCGTTTGTCATCGGCAACGGCAACCAGTTCGCCCGCGCGGCTTCAGAAGCGGTGGCTGAACGGCCGTCCAAGGCCTACAATCCGCTCTTTATCTATGGCGGTGTCGGCATGGGCAAGACCCACCTGATGCATGCCATCGGGCATGAGGTGAAGAAGCGCCAACCGCAGTGCTCGGTCTGCTACGTCTCCAGCGAAAAGTTCACCAACGAGATGATCAACTCGCTGCGCTATGACAAGATGACCAGCTTCCGGGATAAATTCCGCTCGGTGGATTTGTTGCTCATTGATGACATTCAGTTTTTGGCGCAAAAGGAACGGACCCAGGAAGAGTTCTTCCATACGTTCAACGCGTTGCACGAAAGCATGAAGCAGATTGTGATCGCCTCCGATCGTCCCCCCAAGGAATTACCGGAGATCGAAGACCGGCTACGCAGCCGGTTTGAATGGGGTCTGATCGCCGACATTCAGCCGCCGGATTTAGAGACCAAGGTGGCGATCCTGCAGAAGAAGGCGGAGAGCGAGCACGTTACGCTGCCCACGGATATAGCGCTGTTTATCGCGTCCAATGTGCGCACCAACGTGCGTGAGCTGGAGGGGGCGATGGTCCGGCTGTTGGCCTGGTGCCGGCTCAATGGGGCCGAGCTTACCTTGGCGACTACTCAGCTGTGCCTTAAGCAATTCATCGACACGCAGGTTCGCAAGATCACGATCGAAGCCATTCAACGCGCCGTGTCGGAGCAGTTTGGGATGCGGGTCGCGGAGCTGAAGCAGAAGAATAATTCGCGTTCGGTGGTGGTTCCACGGCAAATCGCCATGTATCTGGCCAAGCAGATGACCGAGGCCTCGCTTCCGGAGATCGGGCGGCAGTTTGGTGGCAAGCACCATACCACCGTGATGCACTCCATTGCCAAGATCGATGAGCAGCGACGCGCCGATAAGGATCTCAACAGGACCATCAATAAGCTGCTGGAGACCCTCAACGGATAAGGCCCCAGAGCGCCAGGAAAAAAACCGCAGATCCTCCCCCTTTACCGGAGGGATCTGCGGTTTCTCTTGCCTGGCGCTCATGCTCGTTGACCGCGATCTTTTCAGCTTCGCCTTCAGCCCGGTATGCTCAACTAGTCTATGTTTCGTTGGTTGGCTGGCTACCTGGCGACGGGTGTGGTCCTCGGTGTTGTTTGTCTTCTAGGGCCGGCCGCATACGCGCGCCAGCAGGATACGGGTTTTCTGAACCGCACCATCACCCTGAACGGAACCACATACCATTACGTTGTTTATCTACCGATGGACTGGTCCGCCAAGAAAAAGTGGCCGGTCATCCTGTTTCTCCACGGATCGGGGGAGCGTGGCTCAGACGGCCTGGACGAGACCCAGGTAGGACTACCCAATGCGCTGCGTTCCCACTACGAGCGCTGGCCGTTCATCGTGGTGATGCCCCAGGTCCCGTATAACCACCATCATTGGACTGACCCGGACATCATGGCTATGGCCATGGCGGCGTTGAATGCCGAGGTGAAAGAATTTCACGGTGATCCCGACCGCCTCTATCTCACCGGCATGTCGCTCGGCGGCTATGGGGTTTGGGAAATCGCCAAAAATTATCCCGGCCACTTCGCCGCCATCGCTCCGGTTTGCGGAGGCATCTACTGGTCCTATGCGCCCCAACGCTGGCACCAGCCGGAACTCGTGCCCGAGTACGTGAAGGCAATTGCCCGCACCCCGGTGTGGATTTTTCATGGGGCAGACGATCCCGTGATTTCTCCCGCGCAGTCGCAGATTATGTTTGCCGCCCTCAGTGCGGCAGGCGGCAATGTGCGGTTCTGGGAGTATGCCAACTACCATCACAATGCCTGGGACCGGGCCTACGTCGATCCCCAATTGCCGGAGTGGTTTCTGTCCCATCGTCTTTCCGATATCGCGAACACTAAACCCTACTCGGAAAAGCGGCTCATTCCTATCCACGCCCCGCCGATCAAGGTCGATCCCAATATTTATGACGCCTATTTGGGCGAATACGTCGATGCAGGCGTGACTCAGGTAACGATCTTCCGCCAGGGCAACAAGTTGATGTCGCGGAACCGCACTGGCGATCAGACCGAGTTGCTGCCGGAGCAACCTAACCGGTTTTTCTATCCCAGCGGGAGCAGCACGCGGCTGACTTTCGAAAAAGCTCCTGACGGGCGCGTTACTGGCCTTCTGTTTTCCGACGATCGCCATCAGGAATTGTGGGAAAAGGCGCCGAGTACTCCCTAGCGATAGATTGATGGCTAATGTGCAAAGAGAGTCTCGCGCAAACAGGCTTCAGTATTGCCTGGGAACGCGCTTTGCACGCGCCGCCGACGCTTTCCACAGGCTTTCTCAAATGCTATGTGCAGACCGTGGGCAACACAGTACGGAACTCGGCGGTAATCACCGTTCTTCCTGCTTTTCATTTTCGCCGGGACGGGTTTTCTAAAACGTGGACCACGGTCATCCACGCTTGCTAGTGTGTTTCCGTCCCGCTTTCCACTTTTCCGGTGACAACGATTACTGCTACTAACAAGGGATGGATTTATTTTGGTTTTTATCGTAGTAGCAGTTTTGCACCCTGGAATCCACAGGAAGAAGCGTGGGAGAGATTTTCACGCGCCTTCGCAGTGGTGTAGAGTGAGTCAAACCGACAAGGGGGCAAATACACCATGCTTAGCGCGGGGGTTGAGCAGGAGAGAACGGTCACACAGGGAGCCGCAACCATGGAAATCACGGTGAGCCGTCAGGACCTGCTGCGTGAACTGAGTGCCACGCAGAGCGTTGTCGAGCGGAAGACAACGATTCCTATCCTCTCCAACTTTCTGCTGGAAGCTACGCAGGGGGAGGGAGATGGTCACGATCGCCTGACGATCACGGCGACGGACCTGGACCAGAGCATTCGCACCTCTTGTACTGCCAAAGTAAAGAAGCCCGGCGCCTGCACCATCCCGGCGCGCAAACTGTTCGACTACGTCAAGCTACTTCCAGACGGTGATATTTCCATCAAGCTGATGGAGAACCATTGGGTACAGATTCGTTCCGGTCGTTCCAACACCAAGATGGTGGGCATGGCGCGTGCGAATTTTCCCCAGGTGCCAGAGTTTCCCGAGACCGGGCTGACGCAGCTATCCGCGACTTCGCTCAAGGGCATGATTTCGAAGACGATCTTTGCGATCTCGAATGAAGAATCACGTTACACGCTGAATGGGGCTTTGCTTATTTTGAAAGCAGAGTCGCTCTCCATGGTGGCAACGGACGGCCATCGGCTGGCGCACATTGAGAAGGCTGGAGAATCGCTCGAGAATATCAGCGGAGAGAAAAAGACTTTGATCCCACGCAAAGCTTTGGCGGAGCTGCAATCCCTGCTCTCCGATACGGAAGCGGCATCGCTTGATTTTTACGACGATGAGCATACCTTGTTCTTCCGGCTAGGCCATCGTGTGCTGACCACGCGGAAGCTAACCGGTCAGTTCCCCAACTACGAGGCTGTGCTGCCCCGGGACAATAACAAGTTTGTCGTCGTGCGCAGTGAAGAGTTGATGGGGTCGATCCAACGGGTGGCGCAATTTGCCGACGAGCGGTCAGGCGCGATCAAGATCCGGCTGGAACAGAACGAGATGAAGATATCTTCTTCCTCGACGGAATCAGGCGAGTCGGAGGATACGATCGAAACTCCTTACAGCTTCGATTCGATTGTGGTTGGTTTTAATTCGACCTATCTGATCGATTTTCTAAGGGCCGTCGGATCGAGCGGCGAAGTGCGGCTGGAATTTAAAGACGCGCAGTCGGCCGGCCAGATGCGTCCCGAAGACGCGGCGGATGATTTCAAATATCGCTACGTGATCATGCCGATGCGCATTTGAAGGCTTGGCATAAAGCCCCACCCGAAATCCTGTTTCCCAGCTAAAGATCGGGTGGCCCATCCTTCGCGTTCTTCGCGAAGGGTGGGATGTCACTGCTCTACACCCGAAGCCCTTCTCCCGAACCTTTGTGCCGGGTGTCTAATGTCGTTAGGTCTTCGCCTTTGGGCGAGCTGGCTTGCGGCGGGTAACGGCTGCCTTGGCTGCTTTCTTGGGGACGGCTTTCTTGACCGCCTTCTTCGCCGGCTTGGCACGGGCCACAGCTGTCTTCTTCATCAGCATTGTTTTCAATTGCTTGAGGTCCACTGTCTGGGCCGATTTTCTTAACCGTTCGATGTCGTAGTAGGTCCGCTTCTCGGCGAGGAAAATGTGTACGACGAAATCGACGTAGTCCATCAATATCCATTCGCACTGGCGCCGGCCTTCGACCGAGTTGGGGTAGGTTTGAAAATCTTTTTTCAGGCGGATCTCAATCTCATCAGCGATGGCCTGGGTCTGGCGTTCGTTTGATCCACTGGTGATGAGGAAGAAGTCGGTAAAGCCGGCATCTACCGCGTCGAGTTCGAGGATACGGGTATCCTCAGCCTTTTTGTCTTCGCAAGCCTCCGCTGCGGCCAAAACCATGCGGCGCGTTTCCGTCGTTGCCATTCTGTCGGGTGGTGTCTCCTT
>CAZSUK010000588.1:0-3387 GCA_964609355.1 uncultured Acidobacteriaceae bacterium
CCCTGGCCCGAAGGCTGCGCTGTGGCCACTCCCGCCGCAAAACACGCCCCTAGCAGGACCGCCACACGAACCAGCAAGGCCATTCTTGCGAACCGTCTCATCAATTCCGCTATCCTCCATTGGGTCCAGAAATCCATTTTCAGAAACAGTCCTGCACTTGTGTCTGTTCGCTTACTTTACACAAGATCCCGACATAACCTGAAGCTCTTTGCGTCTCGCCCCGAATGCTCCTCAGGTGAGGTTGACGGCAGTCGAGCCCGAGATTCCCCGATGGGCGACGTGGGCCACTGGTAGATGTCTAGTGAAACATGGACCCCGGCAAAGCCAAAGAAAATTATTGCTTTACCGGCTGTAGCCGAAAGATAGAAACAACCAGCACGAAAGCCCGGCCCGCAACCACCCTTTGAGTGCTGGCCCTAGAAATGGTAGATAACGTCTCCGGCCAGGGTGAGCTGGGTCGTCTTGGTGGGAGCGCCACTCACACCATTCACTGAGGGCGAGTCATATGCCGGCACATCATAGGAATGTTCAAAGCGCAATTCCGGGCGGAAGGTCACCGTACTTCCAAGCCAGAAATTGAACCCCACCAGGTGCTCGGAATAGCGGGTCTTATTCCCGGTCCGCTGACCCTTGAGGTCATCGAAGTATTCGTTACGGATGCTCAGCGAGCTGTCGTGATGGTTGAACTCGTGCTCGATGTAGTTCACGATGGCGTAGTCCGGTGCGAAGCAATGCGTCGCCAGGGGATTGCACTGCG
The DNA here is from genome assembly GCA_964609355.1 of uncultured Acidobacteriaceae bacterium. Lineage (GTDB taxonomy): Bacteria > Acidobacteriota > Terriglobia > Terriglobales > Acidobacteriaceae > PALSA-350. The sequence goes on from CAZSUK010000588.1 coordinate 758, forward strand.
CGCCGTTCGCCCCGGTAATGAGCGAAGGCCCGGTGATTTCAGCTGCATTGGCGCCAATGTTCGCGTTGGAGCCGTAACTGATGCACGGACTCAATCCATAACATAAGTTAGGAACATCCCGCTCGTACTGGTACCAGGCTTCGGTGTCAGTATGCCAGGTGGCGTTGATTTTGTGATACCAGGTCAGATAGTAGGCTGAAAGATTGTTATAGGCGTATTTCCCTGAATTGACGGAATTCGCGCAGGCATAAAGATTATCGCCGCCATCTTTCCAGGTGTAGGCCGCGCAGAAGTCGCCTGTGAGTTTTGCGTTCGAAATCCACGGTGCCGATTCGCAGCCGCCCGAGACTCCGGCCTGGACCGTCCAGTGGCTGTTCAGCTTGGTGGTGGTGTTGATTCCATTCTGGGTATAGCAGTCGTATGTGTAAAGAATGGAGTGGCTGTAGGTGTAGTTGTTGGGAGCTAACTGCGCCTCGATATCGGGCAGCGAGATGTAGCGCCCGATCCTGACATCCATGCCTTCCCCAACGTGGGGCAAGTAGAAGTCGAGATAATACATCACGGGATCGTAGCCATAGGTATCGTTGCTACGGAGCAACTGCTGGCTGAAGATGCCCTTCGCGGTGGTGTAGCGATAATCCAGTCCATAAATGCTGGTAAACCGAAAGCCCCAATCGAAATGTTCCTTCTGAACGGTATCCGGAAGACGTTCGAAATAGAGCGCCACCTGGTCAAGTTGAATGGAGTTCGGAATCACATCATAGGCGGTTTCGTTGTTGGCATACCGGCCTTTGTTGGAAGTGCTGGCGTTTCCGCCAATATCGAACCAGCCGTACATTTTAAAGCGGCTCTTGTTCTCGTTGACGGCCTGCATCAGCATGTAACTACCGTAGTCCGGAGCACCGATGACAACCGTCCCTCCGACAGGCCAGTCGGCGGAAGGGAACGGAGGGGAATTCAGCGGGCGCGGAGTCCCTCTTCGCGCCGGTTCAGCAGAAGGTGGAGCGCCGTTTGAGTCCACTGTCCAGTCATCAAGATAAGCGTGCCCTAAGCGGGTAAAGAAACCTCGCTTCGGCAGCGAAGGCGTACCCGGTGCGGATTGGGCGGCGCCCGTTTGCGAAGATGGGCCTGCGTTGATCTGCGAGCCTTGATTCCCGTCATCTCCTTGATTCGGTAGCACGTTCAAGAGAAGCGGCTCGCCGGCAACGGGGGCGGTGGATTCCTGGCCTCGAAAACACTGAACGCTCGCTATTACGGTAAATAAGAAAAAGAAAGGTATGCGCCCAAATCCGCGCCCGTTGAATCTCAATATCGTCAGCCTCGGGTGTTCGATATGGATCGTCGTCTTCCTCGCGGCGTTTGCCGCCGGCTACCTCCCACTGCAAAATCGTTGCCGCTTCCAACCAGTAAATGGAAATGGCCATAAGGATTTCATAAAGAAGGCATAAAGATTCGTATGCGCTGGCCGGTGGACTCAATGAAAAGGCATATATGGCGTAGTGCGGGTCAAGTTCACACACCATAAATTCTTTCGCGCGAATGGCTTGCCAGCCCGTTATGTGTGCTCGATGTGACGACCTTCGGTGCAAATCGGCGCGCTAAAACGTGGCAATCGATGAAGCGGGGCGCACGGCTCCATATGAATCCCTTAGCGTACCTTTACGAGTTTCTTACTAATCCGTTGCTACCGTAAATTCTGGCCTGCATAGAGATGGATTCCATGCACTTGTCGCAATCCTTTACAAGAGGAGAAGTGAAGTGAAACCGAGAAATTCTCGCGTAGCGGGAAAGACCCTGATGTGCCTGACCCTCGTTGGGCTGACTCTCTGCACGGCAGACTTGATGGCTCAAACCGCTGAGCAAGATCCCGGTCCCACCGCAGAAGATAAGCTGGCCTCGGCGGCTCAGGATATAAAGATTCAGCAGTTGCAGGACCAACTAGAGGAGATCCAGAAAGAGTTGATACAACTCAAGCAGGATCGCTCCTCGGCTCCGGAGACGCACCATTTCACGACCGCAAAGGCCTCTGCTGCGGCTCCAAGCCTCAGTGAAGCGGAACCAGAGGTCACCGATCCATCCAATCCGCACTCTGAGCCGTTTGCTTTCGCCGACTTCACCTGGCTCAACGGCAACGCGCGCACCAAAGACACTCCATATGCCACTAAATTCTTCACACCGGAAATACGTTCCGATGTGAGTTACACTTACGACTTCCGCCACCCGCAGGACGATACCATCGTCGGATCGAGCGAAGTCTTTCGTTCCAGCGAGGTTACGCTGACAGACCTTGGCATCGGCGGCGACTTCCATTGGAACAATGTGCGCGCCCGCGTTCTAACCCAGATCGGTCTTTACGCGACGGCCACGCCGCGCAACGACGCCAGCCCCGCACGTGGGCAGTGGGATCTCGCCGACGCCTATCGTTATATAGGCGAGGCGAACGCAGGCTATCACTTCAACGTCCAGCACGGCGTCAATGTCGATGCCGGCATCTTCCTTTCCTATGTCGGCCTGTTTTCGTTCTACCAGTTTGACAATTGGGCCTATCAGCCCTCGTACGTGTCCTCGAACACGCCGTGGTTCTTCAACGGTGTGCGCGTGCAGTGGTTTCCAACCGCCAAATTGAAGAT
>CAZSUK010000589.1:0-10013 GCA_964609355.1 uncultured Acidobacteriaceae bacterium
CGATGCCGAATTGACCTCGCTGGTCACGCGGCTGGCGAAGGAAAATCTTGATCTCAAGAGCGCCGCCGAGAGAGTTGAGCAAGCAAGAGATGCAAGGCAGATTGCGAGAGCTGCGGGACTTCCTTCGCTCAATGCCAATGCGTCGTATACGCGGGTGCGCCAGAGCCCGAATGGATTTCTGTCACTTGTTACACCGGCCCCCGGCGCACCCTTCGGCTACAACTTTTTCGCTGACAATATTTCTTCCTCTTGGGATCTTGATCTGTTCGGCCGTGTTCGCCGCAGTGTTGAGGCCGCCGAGGCGAATACTCAGGCTGTAATCGAAGCGAAACACGGCATCGCCCTGGCTGCTATCTCGGAACTAGCCCAGGAATACATGCAACTTCGTGGCGTGCAGGCACGAGAGGCGATCCTCGAGGACAATCTGAAACTCGCGGAGGAGAACCTGCGGCTCGTCCAAGACAGATTCAATAACGGCGTCAGCACGACGTTGGATGTAGCGAATGCGCAAGCACAGAGAGCTTCAATCGCCGCGCTCATCCCACCCGTCGAAGCATACAAAGCTGGCCTCATCAATGCCATCGGAATGCTTCTCGCCCAGCCTCCCCGTGTTCTTGAAAAGGAGTTGGAAGGGACTGCTCCCCAGCCATCCACTCCTCTTTCCGTTCCGGTTGGGCTCCCAGGAGACTTGATCCGTCGTCGTCCAGACGTGCGCGAAGCGGAAGCAGTCCTGCACGTTGCGACCGCCGAGACTGGGGTCGCCGTCGCGAGCTTTTACCCTGATGTCTCCTTGTCGGGCCACTTCGGTACAGAAGGCCTGAGTCCCAGTAATGCATTTCTTTGGGCGTCTCGCGCATTCGAGATAGGTCCCAATATCTCCGTCCCTATCTTTGAGGGCGGAAGGCTTAAGGGAACATTGCGCCTTCGCCAGTCGCAGCAGCGGGAGGCGGTTCTTTCTTTTCAAAAAATTGTTCTCAATGCATGGCGTGAGGCAGATGACTCTCTGACGGACCTTGCCCAGGCACAGAGAGCGCGAACCGAGATTGTCACGGCAGTCCAGCAGAATGAATTGGCACTGGGTGCAGCGCGCCAAGGCTATACGGAAGGTGCAATCGATTTTCTGAACGTAATCTCCGTTCAAGCTGCTTTATTGCAGAGCCAGGGCCAGCTTGTAAATGTCGACACCGAGATCAATACACGACTGGTAGGTCTCTACCGTTCTCTGGGCGGAGGATGGGAAATAGCGAACTAGTCTCGTTAGCGCGCGCATACAGTCAAAGCTGGTGGGACGCGGAGTTGTAACCTGCGAGGAAATCAACAATCGGAGGCAACACTTCGCAGCGCTTCACGCTGATTATTGTCCAGGATGTCGCTCCCGATGAAACCATGTTCCTATTCCTCGTAAAGTCTTGCGATTGGCGTCTGCGGAGAAGATCGCCGAATCAGCTTCTGAATAAGTGCATGAGGAACATTCTGAAGCGGCAGCGCCGACTTACCGCACGTAGGACTCTTTAGCGCACTTTTTTAGCTTTTTCCCCGGCCCAGGCCCCGGGGAGCCGCCATGCCACCTTTAAGGCGCATAGGGCGCACTATTTACCACGAAATTCGAATCTCCCCTCAAAAACCCCTTACGCGCAACACGCTCTTTACGCTATAGCCTTCCTCGACCGCAATCGGTCAGAGGCGAGTTTGAGCGCGGGTCCCAATAACTCGAAAAAAATCCTGAGCGGCCCTCGACAAAAGAACCTCACACTGCATCTTTAGATGCGAGGCAAGTTGCGTGAAAAAATACGAACCCTACGCCAGTCGGCACGCACGTGGCTCTCTCCCGTCGATGCTGCGGAATCCTGCTGCCCCATCCCACGCTCAACGCGCCTATGGGCCGCGAGTTCGTTTCGCTCGCCTGGCCACCAGGGTAATCGCATGCCCTTGTGAAATCGCGGCCAACTGTTGGTTGCACAGCACTCCTAAGTGCAAATACCAGGGAGCCAGCTCAATAACTGGAGTGACTGAATGGCAATCGACAAACAAAACACGCACAGTGGAATCTTCCACCACCACCCCTTTGGGCCCCTGCCGGCGGTTCCTTCCTCAATTCCAGAAGTTCTTCCCGTCGGCGACGCGCTCACAACACCGAACGATCCGGATATAGCCACCGTTGCCGGCGTCTTCGGCCCTCAGGGAGACTCACCACAAGACGCCCCGCCGCACCCTCCGTTCCCATTACCCGCAGAATCACCTGCTGCCGCGGACTTTGTCTATCTCTGCGACCTCCAGCCCCGGCCCGTCGAATGGCTATGGCAGGACAGGCTCGCGTGCGGTACCTTAGCCATGATCTCTGGAGTGCCGGGATCGGGGAAAACCTGGATCGCGCTCGCCATCGCAGCCGCTCTCAGCCGCGGCCAAGACCCATTCACCTGCGAAAAACTCGAACCTTGCACCGTCTTATACGCCTCGATGGAGCACAACAGTTCGGAAATCATTCTCCCTCGCTTTGTTGGGCTCCATGGTGACCCTAAACGTTTCGCGGTCTTGCGTGGGGCCCGCTCCGCGACATCGGCCTCCCTGAACCTCCGCGATACCTCCGTGATCGAAGACGCGCTTCAGCGAACCCATGCCCGCCTCGTAATACTCGATTCACTCGACAGTTACTCGGGGCTAGATCTCCATCGGCCCACAGAAACTCTTCCTATGCTGGAAAAGCTCGCCCGCCTGGCGGAGAGGCAGCATTGCTGCATTCTGTTCATTCGCCATCTCAGCAAAAGCGGCCCAGGCCGGCCGCCCCTACGCGGCCACACCGAAATCTCCGCCACCCTCCGCACCGAGTTTCTTGCCGGCGCTTCCCCTGATGCACCATCCCAACTCGCTTTGCTGCAGATCAAGTCGAACCTGGGGCCCCTCGCTCCCGCGCTCTCCTACACGATTGACGATGCCGGATGTTTCTACTGGACTGGGCTGAGCAGGCTAACCCGGGAGGACATGCTGGCCGACCGCCCCACCGGCGCAGGTCTTCCCCAACGCAAGTTTGCCGGGGAATGGCTGCGTGAGTACCTGCAGAATGGAAGCCAAACCCAAGGCACAATCGAGATCGCCGCCGAGCGTGATGGCGTTAGCATCGCCACCCTGCGCCGCGCCAAATTCGATCTGGGCGTTCACAGCGCCAAAGACGGGATCAGAGGCGTCTGGTACTGGTCCTTACCTGCCACTGCGGGGCAACAACCACCATCAAGGAGGCAAGATGCTCAAATTAATTAATTCAAAAATTTGAGCACCTTCATGAAACAAAGGACTTAGCCGCAAAAGGAAAGAGAGTGTGAGTGAAAAACGGCTTCATTTCAAGGGGTAGAGTGAAGCGCTTTAGGGCTCTATCCTTCTCCCCCTGGCAACGAAATCGATCCAGGGTTGGTCTGTCGTTCCCCCGAGGGCGATGGGCGCCGATCCAGTGTCCCCATGAAAATGCTTTTCCTTGTGACGTACGAACTCAGCGTCTCGCAAATCCCATTAAGATCGGAGAGAGGCACTCTCGTTTGCATCCAGCGGAGCCGCGGTTTTCTCCTTCACTGATTCGTGCGCTGGCCAATACGGCCATGGGACGCGAAGACGTTTTACCTTTCTGGTTTGGGGAATCCGATCAGCCCACCCCGTCCTTCATCCGCGAGGCTGCGATCACCTCGTTACGCGAAGGAGAGACTTTCTATTCGGAAAATCTTGGCCGGTTGTACCTGCGGCAGGCGATCGCGAGCTACCTGACCGGCCTTCACCAGCGCGCCGTGACTGCCGATCGAATTGCGGTGACCGCATCGGGTGTCTCCGCGCTGATGCTGGCCAGCCAATTGCTCGTCGCCCCTGGCGATCGGGTGGTAACCGTCACGCCTCTATGGCCGAACGCGGTCGAGATACCCAAGGTGGTGAGCGGCCAGGTAACCTGCGTCTCGCTCGAAGTGCAGGACGGGCGCTGGACATTGCCGCTCGACAGACTACTTCAGGCGCTCACCCCGGGCACCCGGATGCTGGTATTGAATTCGCCCAACAACCCCACCGGCTGGACCATCCAGCGTGAGGAGCAGGTTGCGCTTCTGGAACACTGCCGCCGGCACGGAATATGGATCCTGGCTGACGATGTTTATGAGCGCCTGGTCTATGTAGAGGGAATGAGATCGGCTCCGTCGTTTCTTGCTTTGGCCGATGAGGGCGACCGGTTGATCGTCATCAATAGCTTCTCAAAAGCCTGGATTATGACCGGCTGGCGCGTGGGATGGATGGTCGCGCCCAGCGCCATAATGCCTGATCTCGGGGCGCTGCTCGAGTACAACGTTTCCTGCGTCTCGGTATTTACCCAGCGCGCGGCCGCAATTGCTCTCCAACATGGCGAGCCTTACGTCGAACAGTTGCGAACGGAGCTGGCGCAGACTAAAGCCAAATTGTTTGCCGCATTGCGGACGATGCCCAGGGTCGAAGTGCCGCAAGCGGATGGCGCGATGTATCTCTTTCTGCGAGTCACCGGTGAAGACGATTCCATGAGTCTGGCGACGCGCTTGATCGAAGAAGTCGGCCTGGGCCTCGCGCCCGGCAGAGCCTTCGGTCCTGAGGGAGAAGGCTGGTTGCGCTGGTGCTATGCGGCGGCGTGGAGAAAAAATGAGTCCGGAATCGAGCGCATGGCGCGATTTCTCTCGAAATAACGGTACAATTTCGTTCCGGAGGAAAGAACCGGTGCACACCATTTACGTTGTGATGCTGGGTCTCCTTCTGCTCGTCGTATTTCTCCTGGCTGGGCACGCGCTCGGACACGGCCGGCAGGCAGCACTGTACTTCCTGCCGGCATGGTTGGCTGGGGCCGCTATTAACATGTGGCTTGGTGTGAGCAAGGCCGGCTACTCTGTACGAGACGAAGCGCCTATCTTCCTGCTGGTTTTCGCCATTCCCTCTGCGTTGGCTCTTCTCGCCTGGTGGAAACTTCCCCAATGATCGCTCGCCGACTCTCAACCGCGCTTTTCGCGATATTCCTCCTGGGCGCAGCAGCCGGCTGCCGCTCTTCTGAACCCGCAGCCGCCTCCCCTGCGATCGAGCAGATCGACAAATACTTGTGGCTGGAAGATATCCATGGCGAACGTTCCATCGCATGGGTGAAGGAGCAAAACGCTCGCACCGCTGAGGTGCTTCAGAAAGACCCTCGTTTTGCTGATCTGAACGCGGCCGCCCTCAAGATCTACGAATCGCCCGATCGTTTACCCATGCCGGTGTTGAAGGAAGGAACCATCTACAACCTCTGGCAGGATGCAGAGCACGTGCGCGGCATCTTCCGGCGCACAACCCTGGCCGACTATCTGACCAGCGAGCCCCACTGGAAAACGCTGATCGACTACGACGCGCTGGCCAAACAAGACAACCAGGAGTGGGTGGCCAACGGCTTGACCTGCCTTTACCCGGGCAACAGCCTCTGCCTGGTGTCGCTCTCAGCGGGCGGTGAAGATGCAGAGACGTTGCGCGAATTCGATCTGAAAACCGGTAAGTTTATCGAGCACGGTTTTGTCTTGCCGCACTCCAAACAAGCCGTCGACTGGTTGGACAAAGACTCGCTGCTGGTGGCACGGGACTGGGGTCCGGGCACGATGACCAAATCCGGTTATCCCTTTGTGGTGAAGCTGTGGAAACGGGGCCAACCGCTGGAGCAGGCTAAAGAAGTTTTTCGCGGCACCGAGAACGACGTAGACGCCGCGGGCTACACGCTGAATGATAGCCAGGGCCACCATGTCACATTACTGCGCACGATGGTCAACTTTTTTGAAACTGCGTATTTTCTTTGGACCCCCGACGGCAATCAGAAGCTGGCTTTGCCGGCTAAGGCAGACATTAATGGACTGCTCGCCAACCAGCTCATTGTCACCCTGAACCAGGATTGGAAGCCTGAGGGATTGGAGACGACGTTTCCCACGGGATCGGTTGTCTCGTTAGATATGACCGCGGTCAGACAAGACTCTGTGCACTTGAAACCGGCCGCGATTTTTACCCCGACCGCGGCTGAGTTCGCGCAAGAGGTGCAAGCTACCAGGGATCACCTGGTGCTGACCACCCTCGAGCATGTCCAGGGGCGCGCTTACATTTATTCGCGGAGCGCGAAGGGTGAGTGGACGCGGAAGAAGCTGGATGTACCGGACAACCAGGCGGTGGACATCATTTCCGCAAATGGCGCGGATGACCGGTTTTTTCTCGAAGTGCAGGGCTTTCTGACTCCGTCGTCGCTCCTGCTTGGTGACCCGGGGACGCAAACGCTGAAAGAGGCGAAGTCGCTCAAACCACAATTCGACGCATCGCAGGATGTGGTTGAGCAACTCGAAGCCAAGTCAAAGGACGGGACCATGGTCCCTTACTTTGTGGTGCACCGCAAGGACCTGCAGTACGACGGCAGCAATCCAACCTTACTGACAGCATATGGCGGGTTTCAGGTTGCCAACACACCATCTTATAGTGGGATTGTCGGCAAGTTATGGCTGGAGCGAGGCGGCGTCTACGTGCTGGCGAATATACGCGGCGGGGGAGAGTTTGGGCCGGCCTGGCATGAGGCCGGACTGAAAACGAACCGGCAACGGATTTATGACGACTTCGCGGCAGTGGGTGAGGATCTGGTCACGCGAAAGATCACTTCGCCGCGCCGGCTTGGCATCGAGGGTGATTCGAACGGAGGGCTGCTGATGGGAGTTGAGTTTACCCAGCATCCCGAGATGTGGAACGCCGTAATCATCGGGGTCCCGCTGCTGGATATGCTGCGGTATGAACAGATCGCAGCCGGGGCATCCTGGGTGGGCGAGTATGGTTCGGTTTCCATTCCAGAGCAGCGGGCGTTTCTCGCATCCATCTCGCCTTATAACCAGCTTAAGCCGGACTTGAATTATCCCGAACCCTTGATTTTCACCACCACTAAAGACGATCGTGTTGGTCCCGTTCACGCACGGAAGTTTGCCGCCAGGCTGGCGGAGCTTCACAAATCCTTCTTCTATTACGAGATTATCGAAGGTGGGCACAATACCGGAGCGAATCTGAAAGAGTCCGCGGAGACCAGAGCCGTCGACTATATCTACTTGACCCGCAAGTTAATGGACTAATTCTTAACCGTGGTTCGACGTCTGATCGTCTGGGTGGGCGACGTCCTGTGCAACCCCATCGGATCCTACCAGGGCTCCGCGCAGATCACACGAAGCGTGAGCACATGACAAATGCAGAAGACAAGAATATTGATCTAGTACGAACGTATTTGAAGGCCCTCGAAAGTGGCGAGGCAGCAGACGCTCTCCGTAATTTTTTTACGGACGATGTTCGGCAGATTGAGATGCCCAATCAACTCAATCAACGCGGGCAGGAAAGCGATCTTGAGCATATTCTTCAACGTAGCCAGCAGGGTCTAAAGGTCCTCGAGCGGCAGCAGTACGAAATCGTCTCAGAAATAGCTCAAGGCGACCGCGTAGCTATCGAAGCTCGCTGGACTGGAGTTCTCGCGATAGCGTTCGGAACGCTGGCAGCTGGCACTGAATTGAAGGCTTCATTTGCAATCTTCTTTCATTTTCGCGATGGCCGAATTGCCTTGCAGCGTAACTATGACTGCTTCGATCCGTGGAGCTGATCTGATCACGCGTAGCTGAGGTCTGAACGGAGCGCAGCTGAAAGAGTCCGCGAAGAACAGGGCGGCGGCTCTGAGCAACCGATCAATGCAAGCATACGACGAGTCTGCACCCAAGCCTAAAGTCGTTCTTCGAGCACGATGCGAACCGACTCGCCTGGGACTTTCCCGATGTCTCGCAGTGTGGCTGCCTTCACCGGCAGCTTATGCGTCCCATTTCCTAAGGCCATAAAGGAACTTTGAAAGGGAATACCGTCGACAGTTCCACGCACTTTTACCAAACCGCGAGTACCGAAAAACTTCACCGAATCGGGCCAGACTACATAGGTCCATCCCCCAGGCTTGCCACTTTTTTCTAAAGTTGCGGTGAAGCGTTTGTTGAGCATGACCTCTCCCTCCTGTTTTTCGAAGGTGCAAGGAGCACGATAAAGCCGCGCCCTTTCACCGGCCCACCTCAAAGCCTAGGCAAACTGCGGATGGCTCTGCTTGACGTACTCCGCCAACCGATCGAAGCTGCTGTTCCAGCCCTCGTTATGCCCATCGCGTTCCCTGGCGGAATCAAAGAACTCCTGGTGAAAATCCATCTGAGTTTTGCCACCCGCCAGTTGATGGAAGTCGATGGTGATTACTGTCTCGCGGGTAGGCTGGCCGCCCTGGCCTTCCCACGCAAACGTGTAGACCACGCGCTCTGGTGGCACAATTTCTCGAAACGTCCCGCCCTGCCACAGGTCAGGATACTTTCCATCGGTATGGTGAAGACAGGCGCGCCATTTGCCTCCAGGACGAACGTCCTGATCGAAGTGAGTAGCAACAAACCCTCGTGGTCCCATCCATCGTTTCGCATGCTGGGGCTGACTGAATGCCTCGTAGACTAGTTCGCGAGGAGCGTCAAAGATGCGGGTGATCGAGAGATCATATAGAGACTGGTCAGCGTTTGCGACGACCGTTCTGGACACGGGGCTTCTCCTTTGGTTGTTTTTTGTTGCGATTCGCTTTGAGCTCCTGCAGATATTCTTCCAGGCGATAGAAACTCTCCTCCCAAAAGCGGCGATAGTCATCGAGCCAGGCGTCCACCGCCCTGAGCTTCTCTGGATTTAGCCTGCAAGGCCTCCACTGTGCTTCCCGCCAGCGTGTGATTAAGCCCGCATCCTCAAGCACCTTGAGGTGGCGGGAGATTGCAGGAAGGCTGATGTCGAAAGGTTCGGCAAGATCGCTGACCGAGCTTTCGCCAACTGCCAACTTCGCCAGGATGGCACGGCGGGTTGGATCGGCAAGCGCGGCGAACGTAGTACTGAGATGATCTGTATCCATTTTACTTAACGTAATTGTTAAATAACATTTACGTTAAATAGCAAACCGCGGTTGAGCTTGTCAAGGAGTTTGGAGATCTGCGTGGTGAAGGAAGGAATCAGCGTACGTAGAGAGACTGGATATTGAGATTCGGGGCAAATGGTCTAGGGCTGCCTTTTCCGCAGAGGCAGCCCCTTATCGATACCAGTCGTTTAACCGCGAGCCCGTCCGGGGAGAACTTTCTATCCTCCCATTACGATGCATGTTCATCGGACAACTATCACAGCGTGGTGATGGTGGTAGTGGTGATGATGACGCCAATGACGGTGGCGATACGGCTGTGCGTAAGCAGAAGCCGTGAAGAGGGCAAGGAAAGTAAATACCAATATTCTCTTCATGCCTGAGTTGGATGCCCACGTTGCTCGGCGGCGCTGCCTCATACATTTTCTTGCTGCCTTTTAAAGTAACTTAGCGGTTACTTATGTACCCGTCTTGCCATGCCCGCACTGCGCGCACCTTAAGCCCTAAGCTGACTAAACTAAAAAGGCGCCACTGCAGGCAACCTCCACGCCGCATCGTCAAACTCTGGCTGCGCCCAAAATGGCTGGTTAGTGGCACTATCCCCACTCAACCGTGTATCGGAAACTTCAATCTCAGGAGAAAGCGGCCACATTCATCGAACAAAGGCCTTTGCACGGAGGAGAATGTTGGAATGGAAGAATTCACCAGGAGCGGCGCACGCGTGGGGAGCATTCTGGCTGTTTGTTTATTTGGGTGCGTGGTCGCCACAGCGCAGCAGATCCGGCCGCCCGCCGCGGATAGCTTCACCGGTCATCCGCGAGTGGCCATCATCAGCGATATCGGCAACGAGCCCGACGATCAAATGTCGTTCGTTCGTCTCTTGCTCTACTCCAACGAACTCGACCTTGAGGCCATGATCGCCACCACCTCAACCTGGCAGAAAACCGCCACCCATCCTGAGACCATGCATAGCATCGTTCAGGCCTACCGGCAGGTGCGACCCAACCTGCTGTTGCACGCCCAGGGCTGGCCTACTGCCGATGAGCTCGATCGGCACATCTTTGCCGGGCAGGCCGCCTACGGCATGGCG
>CAZSUK010000590.1:0-5433 GCA_964609355.1 uncultured Acidobacteriaceae bacterium
TTCAATCTCCTCTTCCACAACTGTGCCGACTTTTCCCGTGTCGTCCTCGATATCTACCTGCCCCACGCGATCCATCGTAACTTCATTGCCGACGTCGGCCTGATGACCCCTAAGCAGGTTGCGCGCTCGCTGGTCAGTTACGGCAAGAAGCACCCCGAGATCGACATGACTGCCTTCATCATTCCGCAGGTGCCCGGCAGTATGCCTCGCAGCCACGCCGTTGACGGCGTGGCTCAGTCGCTGATTGAGAGCAAGAAGTATCTCCTCCCAATGGTCTTCTTAGCCCCCGAGGTTACCGGAGGAGTCGTCGTCGCTTATCTGGCGGATGGCCGTCTCAAGCTGCCCAAGGGGACGCCCACCTTCGAGATTGGCGACGAGGAAATGACATCGTCGCCAACATCCCGCCCCGTGCTTCCCGTCCCGCCACCACAAACAGCGCCCGCGTCCTCTCCTCCGCCGGCCACTACAAATCCGGCTTCTCCGCAACGTTGATTTGACGCGCTTGCCGCTTAGCACCTCAGAAACGATACTCGGTGTTCCGAAGACTTTAGTAAGGTCTTTCTGTTTCAGACCGTGCTGATCCCAGGCAAAGGCCGAATACGCTAAATTGAACTTGACCGAAACTGCGAGCCAATGATAGCGCCTGCTAACCGGTTTGCTGGTTTACGTTTGAAGGTGCTATAGAGTGAATAGGCGAGGTTCTCGTTATTGAGCTCGCTAAACACACTTAGTTGACCAAAAGCCGCATTGCAGCTTATAAATTACCAATGCATGCCACTACGCAGGTCAATCAGCAGCAGGTTCAATCATTAATATTCCCTCAATATCCGTGCAGATAATTTACTAAGAGTTAGTCTCGAGTTATGCTAGCTTGTCCCATAACATAGTTAGCTTTAGGAGACAAATGCTCTCATCGCTTGTGCATGTAATGCTGACAAGGTGTTTAAGTAAAAATTATGCGGCCGCCGAGTAAGTTACCAGTGGTTACTTACCAAATGAAATCGTGTGATGTCGCATAGCAATTATTACCCTGATTTGTAAGTTTTTCTCTGTGAAAGGATGTCATACGCTACAGTGCGCAAGCTCAGCACTTAATCATGCGCGCATGGTTACGTTGAGGTGGAAGACTGATTACCTCACGAGAGTTTCATGCCTGAAGTTGATCGTCAGCGAGGGTAATTTCTTCAGGCACAACCCTTCCCTTCTCAAAGCGTGAATCCTGGCCCTGGGACTCGTGGAGATCCAACCCCTGTCACTGTTCCACTGCATCACTCACTGCCTCGTAGCGCTTAGACAACATTCTTTTGGATTGGGGTAGTACGCATGTTTCTTAAGCAGTCTGGGGCCATTTTCGCCCTGTTGTTCGCCCTCTTCGTCAGCTGCACCCAAGGCAGCCTGGCTTCCACGATCACGGTGGTACCCTCGGAAGCTCAGACACAGATTCAGGCATCCATCGACAACAGCCATAGCGGCGACACTATTTATTTTCAGACAGGCACCTACAATCTGACGAACCTCACATTGCAGCCAGGGCGCAGCTATATCGGATCAACCCAGGGGCAGTCGATTATTCATGGGACGGGCGGCTATCCTGTGATGGCCTTCAGCGGAAACGGATTGACGGTTCAGCACCTGATTTTCGATGGTGGCGGGATCCATTTTTGGCAGGCCGTCTCCGGCGTGAACATCGAGTACAACACCTTTCGCAATATTTCCTACGGACCGAATGGACAAACCGAGTGGCCCAATTGGCCCTCTACTGTCGCACTGTTCATCGATACAAGTGCGTCCAATTCCGATTTTTCCTACAACACCTTTCAAAATCTCAACTCTCAGATTCTGTATACCAGCTCGGACGAGAGCCTGGGAGTGTCCGGAATTTTTGGGTATGGGTTCTCCAATACGACCATAAATAACAACACATTCAACACCGTCAATGAGGGCATTAAGATTTTCTTTAACAACACCAATGGCGCCAATGTTCACATCAACAATAATACTTTTACCCAGGTTCACCGCATGGCTATCGAGATGCAGAACTCGCAAGTCACTAGCCTGGAAGTGGCCTACAACAATATTTCAAAGCCGCTGTCTCCCTGGATGCTGACTTTCGGAATATCGGCTGCAATTGGAGGAGGCTCGGGCCTGGTCGTTCACAACAACTTCGTCGATGACCAGCTGCCGGCGGTATGCGGTCCAAGCTGCTGGGTGGGCATAGGGATTGAAGCCTGGGGCAACAACACCAAGGTTCTCAATAACACGGTGAGAGGCTACTGGGCGACCGGCGTTGCCGTTGGCCTTTCCAGCAACCTGTTGGTGGAGGACAACGCAATATGCGGGCCAGACATGGCAATTAACAATATGTACATCAGCAACGAGAACCCGTATTCCCACTTAGGTGAAGTCTTTCAAAGCAACACAACTTCGACTGCGACAAACTGCCAGGAGTAGTTAATTTATTGCTGGCCGACGGACATGGAGCGGAAAAGCGCTAAGTTGTTTTCCGCTCCACGGTCCTATTTTTAAGAGGACGAATAGCCAGGACATACCTCGGGGCTAAAGAGTCTGCGTGAGAGGCCGGCATCTGCCCAGGGCTGTGTCTACAGCACGGGCAAGCATCCCGGTAGATCTGGAATTGTAACGGTTTCAAACAACCTCCTATCCAGAGCCTGTGCGCACCTTATTCCAGACGGATTTAGGGGGCCCATATACAATGCCCTAACGCAAGTTACTTTAGTGTGGAAGAGGCGGTCGACCACCGCATCGAGCCTCCAGCACTTAAGTCATGTGGGCTGTGGACTTTCCGGATACCTGTTGAAATTTCGGGGTTGTATATGGCCTGACCATCTCTCTTAAGTAGTCCGAAAGTGATACTCCCATAACGGGATACCTCCAGTACGATTAGGCCATTCGATGACCTTTCGCTCGGGACAACTCCGGGCGTTGCTCGATGAAGTTCAACCTAATGAATGAGGTGTAACAATGCGTGTTCTTCCGACATGTGCCCTGCTGTTGTCTCTCTCTGCCCTCCCTGGCCTAGCCCAGAGCAACACCACACTGCCAGCCAACGCAAATGATGCGTCGGTAGACTATTCTGCTTTGCGCCAGCGTCTGGCCGAGCAGAACAAGACCCTTACCGAACAGGTCACGACCCAGCGCTCGGTCGTAAAGAAGAACCAGGAACTGCTGAAAGAAGCGCAGAAGCTTGACGCCTCCAACAAGAAGCTGTTGGAAGAGAAGAAGAAGCTGGAAGCGGAGAACACAGATCTGGAAAAGCAACGGCAGGCTCTGAAGTCCTCGCAGTCGCAGGTCCAGACCGCTCAGGCCGACTCGAAGCAGTAGGAGATCGTTTTCGGTCTTGCTAATCGGGCACGCATGTCACCCGGGCTTCCCGTACTGCGGGAAGCTCGGGCGCGTTCAAGTCCGGGCAGCCAAACATAACGATGGCGGCCACTCTCGGAGAGTGCTGCCCACGGGCATAGGCGAGAAAATTGTGTTGAACGAGTGCCCTGCTTCGTCCGTGAATGATCGGCCAGTGAAAAATGAAATAACGAGATGGTGAAAACTCCCCCACCCTCCTCGTTTATCACACACTTCCTTCTCGTTTCGATCCTATTCGACCTTCCTTTCCTCGCAACGGCGGCGCTTCCACATCACACAAGCTGCTAAGTGTATGATCCTGCAGCAATTGCCGGACGGTTGGGCATCGCTGAACGGAGGGGCTGCGGCCGCCTGACGGCGGCGTGCCTTGGGATCTCATGACACAACTCCAGTGCCTTTGGTCCGGAAAGGTTAAAGTCAAAAGAGAGCATCCGATTATGCGTGAAATTAAGAGCACCGAGCTTCTGCAGCAGTTCGCCAGTGACAACTATTCCGGCATTTGCCCCGAGGCATGGGCCTCGATGGAGGGTGCCAACGGCGGCCACGCGTTGGCCTACGGAAACGATCCGTGGACAGCGGCTGCCGCCGACGCTTTCAGGGATTTGTTTGAGACGGATTGCGAGGTCTTCTTTGCCTTCAATGGCACCGCGGCCAATTCTTTGGCACTCGCTTCCCTCTGCCAGTCGTACCACGCCGTGATTTGCTCTCAGTCGGCCCACGTAGAGACCGACGAATGCGGCGCGCCGGAGTTTTTTTCCAACGGATCCAAGCTCCTAGTGGCCGAAAGCCGCGATGGCAAGCTTACACCCAAAGCCATCCAGGAATTCGCTACCAACCGCCAGGACATACACTTCCCCAAGCCGCGCGCGGTCACTATCAGTCAATCGACCGAAACGGGCCGGGTCTATACCGTTGAAGAATTGCGCGCCCTCTCCTCGGTTTGCGTGAAACACGGGCTGCGGTTCCACATGGATGGAGCTCGCTTTGCCAATGCGTGTGCCAGTCTTGGCTGCTCACCCGCAGACCTGACGTGGAGAAGCGGCGTCGATGTGCTTTGCTTTGGAGGCACAAAGAACGGAATGGCCGTAGGCGAAGCAATTCTGTTTTTCAACCAGAAACTTGCAGAAGACTTTGACTACCGGTGTAAGCAGGCAGGACAACTGGCTTCGAAAATGCGCTTTCTTGCGGCTCCCTGGGTGGGCATGCTCGAGAGCGGGGCATGGCTGCGGAACGCCGAGCACGCAAATGCCGGTGCCCGCTATTTGGCCCGTCAACTCTCTGAGATTGAAGGCGTCCGCCTTGTCTCTGAGCCTGAGGCGAACGCCGTGTTCGTCACCGCTTCCGACGAAATTCTCGAGGCTTTGCGTCAGCTGGGGTGGAAGTTCTACACCTTTATCGGCGGAGCGGCCCGCTTTATGTGCTCATGGGACACAGATCAGAAGCGGATGGACGAATTCTGCAACGACCTCCGCATGTGCGCGGAGTCTGCGCTGGCTACCAGATCTCGAGGCTGAGCCCGCGGGCAGCTTTGTAGGACGCAATCAGTTCAAAATCGGCGCGGTCAGAGGTTATAAGGCGCGCCCCGTGGCAACGTGCTGTCAGCGCAATAAGCACGTCGAAATGAAGGTCGCGCAGTTTTTCCGATGCAAAGCCTTTATCCCGGCGCACCTGCCCTAAGAGCTCGCCTGAGTTCAACCAGTTCTGCTTTGTTGGTATCAAGACAGGATGGTTCTTCTCGAGGGTTCTCAAGAAGCTACGCTCCGCAGGTTTGCTGGCGCATCGCCACAACTCAGCAAGGACCACTGAAGATGTCCTCACTAATCCGGTGAGTGAGTGGATTCGATCCCGGTACAAACCGTGACGCAAATGATTGATAAAGACCGATGTATCCAGGATGATAAGGCTACTCATCGTAGCCATCAAACGATAGCTTCCCCGACTGTTTGTTCATGAGGTTCTTGAAGCGCTTCAATGCGACGATTTCGCTGAGGGCAACGTGGATCGCTTCCGTTCGCGACTTCACTCCCAGGATTTTCGCCGCTTCGTCGGCCA
>CAZSUK010000591.1:0-4862 GCA_964609355.1 uncultured Acidobacteriaceae bacterium
GCCGCGATTCCAGCCACCGCCCAAAGCCTTTGCGGCCTCGTCCCTGCGGCAGTTGTGCAATCCACTCTCGGCATCCCGGCGACCCTCACCGCCGACACCATCTCCAAACCTATCGATACCCTAAAGGACCCCACTTAACCAGTAAGGCCATCCAAATATGTCGGATATACGGCTTAAAGACTCGTAAATCACTGGGACAGCATTCAGGTGCCATCCAGAGATAGATAACGAGGGATAACGAGGCTGGAGCAATCCTTGTTTCTGAGTTCGCATGTTTCAAGGCGCCGGGCAAAGAACTGCAGAGATGTCATCATTCCGTAACAATAGATTTGCTACCGTGGTGCGAAGTTATCCCATCGGAATTCAAAGGCGGCTGCGATCTGCACCCCCGCCCTAAAGGACTGGCCTATGATTGGTCGTCGTACCAGCATGGTTCGCGCAACCGGACGCGCCGCGGTGTTGACCGCCGGCATTGCTTTGGGGACGTTCGCGGCGCACTCGGCTTCGCTCACGATCTCCGAAACAGGTTCCACCCTTATCCTTCCGCTGTTCAAAGCCTGGGTTAGCGGATACACAAAAGTCGATCCTGATCTGAACATGACGCTTGGAGCTACTGGCTCGGAGGCCGGCATCCATCAAGCTATTGCCAATCAGGTGCAGATCGGCACGTCAGACGCCTACATGTCTGACAACGATGCACTGGCTCACCCGCACATCCTCAACATCCCGCTCGCTATCTCGGCGCAGACGGTGGTAGCCAACCTGCCTGAGCTGCGAGGCGCCACACTGAAACTGAGCGGCCCAGTGCTGGCCCTCATTTATGCCGGCACGATTCGCGACTGGGATTCACCGCGCATCGCGGCCATCAATCAGGGCGTGTCTCTGCCACACCACGCGATCGTGCCTGTCCGCCGCGCCGACGGCTCAGGCGACACCTTTGTCTTCACCCAATTTCTGACGTTCTCTACCCCCGATCAACAACACCTTTCGTCAAGGGATTTCAACTGGGAAGGCAAGATCGGTTACGGCACGGCGGTGAGCTGGCCATCGGTAGCGGGCAGTCTGACGGCATCGGGCAATCAGGGCATGGTGCAGACACTCGCCAACACACCGTATTCCGTGGGTTATCTGGGTGCGAGCTTCCAGGCCGATGCGGACAAGGCTGGTCTCGCAACCGCAATGCTGGAAAACCAGGATGGCAAGTTTTTGCTGCCAACACCGGCAACGGTGACCGCCGCCGCGGCGTCGCTCACTCCGCGCACACCGCCGGATGAGCGTCTTACCCTGGTGTACGCGCCGGGGCCGGATTCGTATCCGCTGATCAATTACGAATACGCTGTGGTCTCGGCCAAACAGCCGAACCCACAGATGGCGGAGGCTATCAGCAACTTTCTTCTCTGGTGCATTGGACCGCAGGGCGGCAATGCGCGGAGCTACCTTGAACCGGTACATTTCATCGCGTTACCAACGCCCATCCGTGCCCTTAGTGAAATGCAGATTGCCAAAATCCAGTAGGCGCCGGATGCGCCATCCGTAGAGGAGATCATCATGCCGAATGTTGCCCAACCCGCGCCGGGCGGCTCTCGAACAGTGCAGGACTATATAGATGAGCTGCCGATGTGGCCTGACGGTACCCGGCTGCACTCCAACCCCATGACCTCGATGCAGTGGCGCATATGGATGTTGGCCGCCGCCGGCAAGTTCTTCGAGGGGTTTGTGGTTTTCATGACCGGCGTCGCATTGCCGCTGATCGCTCGCCAGTTCAATATCACTCCCGCCCAGAACGGCTTCATCAGCGCCGCGAGCTTGTGCGGAATCCTGATCGGCGCAGTCGGCCTGGGCAGCTTGTCGGATCGGTACGGCCGCAAGTCCATGTTCATTGTGGAGATGATTATCTTCACCGCGTTCCTTGGCGCTGCCGTGTTCTGTACAAATTTCGTGTCCCTGGTGATTTGTCTCTTCGGGCTCGGGCTGGCCCTAGGTTGTGACTATCCGACGGCGCACATGATCATTTCCGAGAACATCCCCAGCATCAGCCGGGGTAAATTGGTGCTGGGTGCGTTCGCCTTCCAGGCAGTGGGCGCCCTAGCCGGCACCGCGGTCGGGTATGCGGTGCTGGTCATTATGCCTAATCTCGATGCCTGGCGCTGGATGTATGCGACGGCGGTCGTTCCCGCTCTTCTGGTCACCATCGGCCGTTTCTACATTGCGGAGAGCGCGAACTGGCTCCACTCTCGCGGCTCCATCGACCGGGCCACAGTCGCGGCGGGCCGGCTGCTGAAGCGAACCCCGCAATACCCAGCGAATATCGTCCTGTCGCAGCAAGCGGCCGCCGGTGAGTCCCATGGGGGCGGTTCCTTCATGGATTTGTTCAAAAAGCGCTACCGCCGGGCGACCATCCTCGCTTCGGTGCCATGGTTCCTGCAGGCCCTCAGTACCTATGGCATCGGCATCTTCACCCCGACCATTCTGGCCGCAGCGCTAGGCAAGGAAGCTGACCATGTCCGGAGCCTTCGCGACCTCATCGCTAACGACATTCTGGCCGCCAGGGGAGCGGCGATGATCACCATCCTGCTCATCGTCGGCATTGGTTTTGCCGTTTTACTTGCTGACAAGTTAGGCCGGATCCGGCTGCAAATTATCGGCTTCATCGGCTGCGCAGTTGGCTTGTTGCTGGCTTCGCTCTCGGTTGATGTCAGCGGTGGACTTAAAACCATACTGATCTTCGCCGGTTTCATGTTGTTCAACTTCATGACCAACCTGGGTCCGAATGCGCAGACTTACCTGCTCGCCGGTGAGGTGTTCCCAACGGCAATCCGTGGTAAGGGCGCAGGGTTCGCGGCGGCCTTTGCCAAGATTGGGGCGGTCGCGACCGCGTTCTTATTTCCTATTTTGCTGGTCTCCCTCGGCACACGGCTTCTGCTTTACGGCCTGATCGCAGCTTCGCTGTTGGGTGCAGTGGTGACGTGGATGTACCGCATCGAGACTACCGGAGTGAATCTCGACCGGATCGGCGAGGCGGCAAGCGAGCCGGAGACTAGCCGGCGAGCAGTCGCTTAAAGTTCGCGAGGTGAGCGGAACGCAACCAAACGGCTGTGGGGCTTCGCCCATCGTTTTCGGCCCAGGTACCCGTGTGGATCGGTGAGCCCGTGAAATGCTTGAGGGGCAGACCTGCGGTATCCCACATCTCGCGAAAAACGAGCGAGATGCCCCGAATTTCCTGTATGCAGCTCTCGACAGGACCGCGTGTGCGCCTCTCTTTAAGGAGAGGCGCATGAAGTTCAGGGACCCACGAAACCCCACAGGAAATCGGGGATGTGGGGCACCCAGCGATTGGTTAGGGGATAGAGCCTAAAAGCGCGGTGCGGGAACATGAGCGTGCGGTCGGCTCAGGATTCTCGCGGTGAGAGAATGGCTGCGAGGGCGACTCGTGGCCACGATGAAGAAAGTTGTGATTACCGCATTCGGCGACGAGAGCAAGCTCGCGATCGTGGAAAGCGACCTACCGGATCCGGATTCTGGGGAAGTCCAACTCTCGGTTGAGTACAGCATCGTCTGCGGCTCCGACGTCAACATGCGCCGTGGTACGTTTCCACTGCAGAGGAAGCCACCTCTGACCCCCGGTTACAGCGTCATCGGCAAAGTGCGCGTGAACGGCAAAGGCTGCTCAAAGTTCACCAAAGGTGATCGCGTTGCTTGTCTTTCAAAGTATGAGGGGCAGGCGGAGCTGATCAATCTTCCAGAAAAATACCTTGTCCGAGTGCCAGACGACGTGGACGGGAAAGCGGCCGTCGCGCTCATTCTTGATTGGGTCACAGCCTACCAGATGCTGCACCGCGTGGCTCAAGTTAAGTCCGGCCAGAAGATGTTTGTTCATGCATTGGGTGGCGCCGTGGGCGGGGCGCTCCTGCGGCTCGGCCTGCTGGCAGGAGCGAGTGTTTTTGGCACCGCCTCGGGAAAGAAGCACGACGAACTTCGCCAGCTTGGTGCAATCCCTTTCGAATACTCGAACAAGAACTGGATCACCGCCATCCAGGAACTTGGGGGCGTCGATGCTGTGTTCGATCCGCTGGGTTTCGAGAGTTTCGATGAGTCATATTCGGTCCTGAGGAGGGGAGGGATTCTCGTGGGATATGGTATGAATTTGCCCGCATGGACAAAGAGTCCGCAGCGTCCCGTGATTCCTGCAGTGTTAAAGCTTTTCGCGAAGAACCTGCACTTCGGGTCTGGCAAGCGAACCACTTTCTTCGGGGTTACCCGCTCCTCGAGGAACTTCAACCCAGACCTGGAACTGCTGTTTGAGTGGCTCAGGGCTGGAAGAATTTCGGTGCCCGTAAAGTCCGCCTTCACACTCGACCAGATCCAAGAGGCGCACCGGGAGTACGCCAACAGTGAGCGGATGGGATCCATCGTGATCGAGGTTGCTCCGTAGTAGACTTCGATGAGATACCGGACGGACGAGTCCCCACGTCGCCGCGAAACACCCCCATCAGAACTCAGACCGCTGCACGATCATCCTGCCGGAGAAGCCACGGCGCACTGGACCGCACCAGCGGCTACTAATGGGAGGGCTGGATATGAGACCAAGGCTCATCGCAACGGCAAGCTTTGCCGGTTTTGCCGCAGGGATGTTCATAGCTGTGCATGGAGCCATGGATGCGAAGGTCAGCGGCGCGCCGCGCATGTCAGGGACAACGGCCGGTCCGGTCATTCGCAATACCAGGACATGGCCGCTCACAAGTTTTTTAGCAAGGCGCTGGCCGTTAAACTGAATCGCATGTTCCTGGCTCGCGCTACTGAAGATGACTACGCCGCGATCGTAGACCTGGCTAATTTGGCCTTTCGTGGCGTCGGTCCGTCAG
>CAZSUK010000592.1:0-3842 GCA_964609355.1 uncultured Acidobacteriaceae bacterium
CACCTTCGGCCTGCACACGCTATGTTTCGAGCTAGTGCGCTCCGACGGCACGCATGTGCTGTGCAGCCCCACGGAGAATGCTGAATGGTATGCAGCGACGATCGGGGGATTGGGACTGACCGGCCTGATTAGCTGGGCTGAGGTGCAGATGCGGCCCATTGTTTCCCGTCGTATCCGTTATCAGTCGACCAAATTTGTCGGGCTGGAAGAATTTGTCGCGCTGTCCGAGGCCAGCGCACACCAGGAATATTCTGTGGCGTGGATTGACTGCGTTGCCCAGGGCCGCAATTTTGCCCGCGGCCTCTTTCTTGCGGGTGAGCACGATGAGAATCCCGGCCCGCTGACCCCTTTGGACAAGCCCAAGGTTAAGATGCCCTTTGACCTGCCGGCCTTTGCTTTGAATCGGTCCTCTGTAGGCGCCTTCAACACCCTCTACTATCACAAGCAGATAGGCAAGCAGCGTTCGGGACTGACAGACTACGAGCCGTTTTTCTATCCTCTTGACCGCATTCTCCAGTGGAATCGGCTTTACGGCAGGCAAGGCTTGCTCCAATTCCAATGTGTTCTCCCCTTTGACAGTGGAACCCTGGGTATGACCGAACTCTTGAAGGCGATTACTGCATCGGGGCTGGGTTCTTTTCTAGCCGTCATCAAAGTCTTCGGGAACGCGGTCTCCCCGGGAATCATGTCTTTTCCCGTACCAGGCATCACCCTGGCGCTAGACTTTCCTATCCGTCGGGAAGTGAGCTTTGCTCTCCTCGATCGGCTCGCGGATATCACAGCCGATTTTGGCGGCCGCATGTATCCCGCCAAAGATGCCTGCATGAGTGCCACCCACTTCCAGCAGTTCTATCCCCAGTGGCAGCAGTTTTCCGTTTACGTCGATCCGGCGTTCAGCTCCAGCTTTTGGCAGAGGGTAACCAGTCTTGGCTAAACGCGATCCCCTGGTACCTTTTGGAGTTTTGATATTAGGCGCGACCTCCAGCATCGCCATCGCCACCATGCGGCGGCTGGCGGCGCAAAACGCGCATTTCATGCTGGTGGCGCGAAACAGCGACCGTCTGACCGCCGTTGCCCAGGATCTGCTGACTCGCGGTGCGGTCGCGGTGGATACCTGGGTGATGGATCTGGACGACACTGCGGCACACCCGGAGATGCTGGCGGCGGCAGCCGAGCGGCTGGGCAGGATCGATCTGGCGTTGATCTGCCACGGAGTACTGGGTGATCAGCAGGCGGCTGAAACCGATTTTCGGTTCGCCGCGGCGATTCTGCATACCAATTTCATATCCACGGTGTCTCTGCTGACCTGGCTGGGAAATTACTTCCAGGTGCAGCGCGCAGGCACGCTGGCAGTCGTTTCTTCCGTAGCCGGCGACCGCGGTCGTAAGAGCAATTACGTTTACGGCGCCTCCAAGGGAGCGCTCAATATTTTTCTCGATGGACTGCGTAACCGCATCGATCGCGATGGGGTGCAGGTGTTGACCATCAAACCCGGTTTTGTGGCCACGCCGATGACCGCGCATGTGCCGCACAACGCGCTCTTTGCCTCGCCCGACCAGGTCGCTCGCGGCATCCTGAAAGCAATCGAGCACCGCCGCGATGTGGCTTACGTGCCGCGGTTCTGGTTGTTGATCATGCTGCTAATTTGCGCCATTCCGGGTCGCATCTTCAAAAAGATGAATCTATAGCCCATGGAGGTCTTGCCATGGATTTTCATCTCGTTGGAAAAACTGCGCTGGTGAGCGGCTCGACCGCTGGTATCGGATTGGCCATCGCCGCCGGCCTGGCTCAGGAAGGCGCAAATGTTTATGTCAATGGCCGCACTGAGGAGCGTGTACCGCAGGCCGTAGAGCATGTGCAGGCGGTGAAAGCGCAGGCCAAACAATCGCAGGGCACGGTCGAAGGAATAGCCGCCGACCTGGGAACCGTCGAGGGATGTGTCGAGCTTCTTAGCCAGCTGCCCAAGGTGGACATTCTGGTGAATAATCTCGGCATCTTTGAAGCCAAGCCGTTTGCGCAAATCCCGGATGAGGACTGGCGTCGCTTTTTTGAGGTGAATGTGTTGAGCGGCGTCCGTCTGTCGCGAAACTACCTGCCCGGAATGCTGAAGAACAACTGGGGTCGGATCTTGTTCATATCCAGTGAGTCGGCGGTGCAGATACCGGTGGAAATGATCCACTATGGCATGACGAAAACGGCCCAGTTGGCGGTCGCCCGAGGTTTGGCTGAGTCCTTGGCGGGGAGCGGGGTCACGGTCAACAGCATACTGGCGGGTCCAACCCGTTCCGAGGGAGTTTCCACTTTCGTTGCGGATCTGGCCAAACAGCGTGGGCTTGACCAGGCACAAGTCGAGAAGGAATTCTTTGAAACCGTGCGCCCCTCTTCGCTGATCAAGCGTTTCGCCACCACCGAGGAAGTAGCGGCGTTGGTGGTCTATGTGGCGAGCGACCGATCCGCAGCCACGACGGGGGCTGCGCTCCGTGTGGACGGGGGCGTTATCCGCTCCATCCTCTGATTCCCGGGATTTTTGCGTCCGAGCGAAACCGAGGGATCTGCAGTGCGCCCTTCCCGGGCAAAAACCACGGGAGAGCAGTGGAGGGACCTGAGGTGCGCCTTTTCTGCCGGCGGTAAAGCAGCAGAGATTAACCGAGAGCCCTGAATTTCAGCGAGGCTGAGTTGATGCAGTAGCGCAGACCTGTCGGTGGCGGACCATCATTGAAAACGTGACCCAGATGTCCATCACAACGAGCGCACGCCACGGCCGTGCGCTCACCGAAACTACTATCTTCCGTGGTGACAATATTCTCTGGCGCAATCGGCTGCCAGAAACTGGGCCAGCCCGTCCCCGAATCGAATTTTGTTTGCGAAGAAAAGAGCGCCGTGTCACAGCAAATACAGCGATACAGTCCCGGCTGGTGCAGATTCCAATAGGAGCCGGTGTATGCCATCTCGGTATCGGCCCTGCGGGCGATGTCGAACGCGTTTGCCGAGAGTTGTTGTCTCCACTCTGCGTCGCTTTTGACAATTTTTTGCACTCGGGTTTTCCCGGTGAGCACACCCGCGGAAGAGAATTCAGCGATGTCAATTTCGGGCGCTGGTCCACTTCTCAGCTCGATCGTGGGCTGTGGAGGCTCAGAGTGCAGGGACCACACTGCGATCGCTGCTGCCGCCATCCCACCGCTCAGAAGAAATGCGCGGCGAGTCACTTTCTGCCGTGCACCATCTTCGTTGAGGTCAGAGTCAAACAAATAGATTCACCCGGCTATTGGACGCACGAGGCGCCGTCGGGTTACAACCCACGAGGGAAGGACTTAGCTAAGCGTCGAGCTGCTTGGTTACCAGTTCATTCAGCAGTGCTGGGTTGGCCTGCCCTTTAGACAACCGCATAACCTGCCCGACAAAAAATGCAGCAACCGTCTTCTTGCCCGCCCGATACTGCTCCACCTGCTTGGGATTGGCCGCAATCACTTCGTGGATCAGTTTTTCGAGCACCGGGGGATCGCTGATCTGCTGCGGCTTCTCACGGTCATACACCACGCCAAAATCCTCGCCCTTCTCAAAGGCCGTGTCGAACAACCCTTTGAGCTGCTTGCTGGAGAGGTCCCCGGCCTCCGCCAGGTCAGCCGCCTGCACCAGTCCCTTCATGGTGATCGGAGACTGCTCCAACTCAAGCCCCTTGGCCTTCAGCCGGCCCATCAGTTCGCTCTGGATCAGGTTGGCCACCCGCCGCGGGCTACGCGCCTGCCGCGCCGCCATCTCGAACTGGTCAGCAAACTCGCGTGTGGCGGTGAGCGTCTGGGCATCCTGCAGGGTGATGTCGTACTCGGCGATCATGCGTTTGC
>CAZSUK010000593.1:0-19741 GCA_964609355.1 uncultured Acidobacteriaceae bacterium
CAGGATCCTGGCAAAAAGCGCATTGCTGTCGTCGGGATGCTGTTTGAGCACCACCCCGGCAAGCTGATCACCCCTGCTGATGGCGCCATCGAATTGCGCCCGGACCTGCGGATCCGGGGAAAGCTTGCTGCGCGCTTCGAAAGTTTTGTCGTTGGTAAATAGCTCGCTCTCGAGGATATTGAGGCGGGCAAACTCAGCGAAGAGATACCCAGCAGCCTGGGAAACCGGTCCCAGGGGATCATCCGGGTGCAGCCGTTCCCAGATGGCAAAATCCTGGTGGGCATCGTCGAATTGCAAGTTGTACATGCTCTGAAATCCGCGCTCAATTTCCGTCGGAGCCGAGACATCCGCTTGACAAGCGGGCACAAACGTCAGCAGGAGCAAAATCGGGAACCACCCCGTTGAAGCGATCATTCTCTTTAGACGCATCAGCTCATCGCTCAGTCCAGCGCACTCCGCGGGTTCCCACCTCTGACGCGGCAGCGAAGCTGCGCAGCCAACTGGCCAGGACCCGGTAATCCTCAGCAACTGGCGAGTCAGGCGCGTAATCGATCACCGTCATACCCTCGGCCAGCGCTTCACTGACTGTATAGCTGCGGCGCACTACGAAAGGCAGCAGTCGATCGCCCAGTTGCTGCTGCAAAAGAGCGCGCACGTCCAAATGCAGCGGCGACTCGGCGTCGAACTGGTTTAGCAGGTAAAGCGTCTCTCCCGATTCAGGCAACGCCTCAAGCGGTCCCAGGCTGGCTACGGAACTCATATCTGGTAACAGGGGCACCAGAACCGCCGGTCTCAGCCGCCGCAAACGGCCCGTCACATCCTGGCTAGCCGTGGCGACATCCACCAGGATGCGGTTTGCCAAACGGCCACCATTCAACAAATCCGCTAGCCAAGGGTCACGATCCGAGCCGGGCCCAGGGTAGCGCTCTGGCGGTAGGTTCAGAACCTGGACCGGTGCGTCGGTTTCTGCTCCAAGGGTGGGACCTGGAGGGAAAAAGGAGCGGACTGCCCCGGGCCTCGATTCGCGCGAACCAAAGTAAAACGGCAGCATTCCGCCGGTGGGTGTATCCGTGAGCAGCAAATGTTCCCCAAGAGCCGCGAGAGCACGCCCTAAGGTGGCCACCAGGCAGGTCTTTCCCACTCCGCCGGCAAGAGAAAAAAAAGCAACGATCGGGGGATGAGCCTCTGGGTTCAGCCGGGCCTTGGTAGCCTCCGCGGGCGCAAACACCGAGTGCAACGCGTACCAGCGGGTGGAGACCACTTCTTCAGGCTCAGCCTGTGTCAAGTGTTCCAGCGGGGGTTTCACCGGTGGTTCCGAGGCAGGGGCAAAGGCTGATGGGGAGGACTCAACCTGCGGTGGCTGAAATTCGCGTGCAGGTTCGCGCACAATCCGGGCGCGGAACTTGCCCCGCACCTGTTGGCGGGACGCAGAAAAGTCCCAGTACCGCGTTGCTTCCACACGAGCTCGGGAGTAGAGCGTCGCGATGTCTTTCGGTCTATCTGTCACGACCTTCACTTCCGTCCTTAACATACCCCGCAACCGGCCGCGCCGCCAGCGGTCCTTTCCTATTGTGGTACTTTGGAAATTGAGTAGAAATGAGCTCGTAGCTCAGTCGGTAGAGCAACGCACTTTTAATGCGTGGGTCGTGGGTTCGATTCCCACCGAGCTCACCACGTCTCGGAGCTACTCGAGTAGCCGGTTGGCTGCGTGCACCACGGGCGCTGCTTTCCTTCTGTCATGCTATGCACGCCACCCCGCCAGTGCCCCAGTTCTTCCGCTCCTCTGAAATCACTTCGCTGCACGACCGTTGCACTGCGGTGTGGCATGTTGAGGCACCGACGGTACTCTCCTCACTTGCCGGGTTCGAGCGGGTGGTGGCGGAGCAGCACCTGGCGAATTTCGAGCTTTGGCACGCAGAGGATGCTGCCCGTTCCCCCGAGGCGACGGATCAGGATATTGCCCGTGTTAAACGCCTGATTGATAGCGTCAATCAGCGACGCAACGATTTGACCGAACAATGTGACCGGTTGCTATTGGATTTTCTCAATCGCCAGAATCTGCCCGCTGATGGTGCAGAATTGCATTCCGAATCTCCCGGGCTGATCCTGGATCGGCTTTCGATTCTTTCGCTTAAGGTATTTCATACGCGAGAAGAAATCGACCGCCCCGAAGCGCCGCCTGGTCATAGCGGGCGCAATCGCGAACGTCTTTGTATCCTCGTCGAGCAGCGGGATGATTTAGCGTCGTCGCTTGACCGGCTATGGCAACAGGTCCTCAACCGCCAACGAGGATTCAAGCTGTACCGCCAACTCAAAATGTATAACGATCCGGCGCTCAACCCGGCGGTCTACGGCTCAAAGTCCTGAGCAGCTGTTGGCGCCCGTGCTACAGTCTTGCCAAGGATGCAAACGGCCTACCGGGTTGACGTAACCCACCTGGGGTGCGTATAAAGACGAATTTAACAGCCGGTTTGCATCTTCAAGGAAAGAAGATCGGGTAATGCAAAACACAGGTCAGGGTATCCCAGCTCGGCGCAATCCTCGAACCATCGAGGGTAAGGCACGCCCCATGCCCAATCCTTCACACCAGAAAGCCCTGAACGACTACCAGAGCGCGCTCGAGTGGATGCATGAGGGAAAATACGAAAAGGCGCGGCAAATCTTTGAAAAACTTAGCCACGAAGGTCCGGTCGAGATTCTGGAGCGCTCAAAAGTTTATCTCGTCGCCTGCCAACGCCGGGTGCAACAAAGCGGTCTCTCCTTCGATAGCACGGAGGAGCAGTACGATTACGCCATCTCCCTTTTGAACACAGGGTTTTACGAGGAGGCTCGCGATCAGTTTCTGGGCATCCTCAAGGCCAACCCCGCTGCCGACTACGCGTATTACGGCCTGGCCATCCTGGAGAGCATGACCGGGCAGGCGGAACCCTGCCTCGAGCACCTGGCCAAAGCGATTGAATTGAGTCCTCATAATCGCATCCAGGCGCGGAGCGATTCAGATTTTCAGGATATGGCGGATGATCCCCGGTTCACCGAATTACTCTATCCTGAAGTTCCCTAAGCGCCAGGCTCCCGCTTTCTGGGAATCGCCGAAGTTCACTTCGTGGCGTAACTTAGCTCTGTGACTGTTTTATGGTAAAAACGCTCTCCTCCACCCTGGCGCCGCCGAGGCCCGCAAAAGCCGTTGCCGCTCGGAGGAGAACTGACCGCTCCAGCCTTCGCGTGGTGGCCATCGGTGGAGGCACCGGCCTTTCCACTCTGTTGCGCGGGCTTCGGCGTTATGTCGCCTCTCCCCACCAATCCTCTACTGACTGCGAGAATGCTCCCTGCCTCATCTCCGACCTGGCTGCGGTGGTCACGGTGACGGATGACGGGGGATCCAGTGGCAGGCTACGTCGCGGCTTTAACATGCTGCCCCCGGGCGATCTGCGCAATTGCATGGTCGCGCTTTCGGAAGACGAACATCTGATCTCCCGGTTGTTTCGCCATCGCTTCACCGCCGGGGAGGGGCTGGAGGGCCACAGCTTTGGCAACCTGTTCGTCGCTGCATTGGCGGAAATCACCGGTGATTTTGCCCAGGCCATCAAGCTCTCCTCCCAGGTGCTGGCGACCCGCGGCCATATTTACCCGGTTACCAACGCCAATGTATCGCTCGCCGCTCGCATGGATGACGGTTCTCTGGTGAGCGGGGAAACGAATATCACCGCCAGCCGGCAGCGCATTGTGGAACTCATGCTCGAGCCCGCGGATGCTGAACCCCTGCCGGAAACGCTTGAGGCCATTGAACGCGCCGACCTCATCACCATTGGGCCTGGTTCGCTGTTCACCAGCATCATCACCAATCTCCTGGTCAAAGGTGTGTCTGAGGCGCTGGCTTCGTCGTCAGCGACCCGCGTTTACATTTGCAATTTGATGACCCAGGCCAATGAGAGCCTTAATCTCACCGCGTCGCAACATATTGAGCGCATTTATGAACACGCGCACCGACCCGTCTTCGACTATGCCCTGGTGAATACGGCTCCTGTTTCGCGGGCACTGCTCGATCGCTACGCCGGGGAAGGGGCTTCCCCCATTGTCCCCGACATCGATGCAATTGAAGCGCTCGGGGTTCGCTGTATCTCTGGTGACTTCGCCGCCGAAGGCGACGTAGTCCGCCACGCGGCGGATCGAGTTGCGGAGTCTGTGTTGCGGTTAGGCGTCGCAGGGCGGCGGTAGTCTGCGAACTTCGACTGCTCGCGGTGAAAAACATTTCCAAGACAGAGCATCCACACAGAGATCTCTCCACTACGCTTCGCTTCGGTCGAGATGACAAAGGGCAGAGGGGCGCTTCCCGGAAGAGTGGTTGCTCAATTTAAAGCCGTACGGGCTGGAGACCGTACCCTTCAACAGCTACCGGTGGTTAATCCTTACTCGCAGCAACGGTTCGCTTGAGTTGGCCGCAGGCGGCGTAGATGTCTCTGCCACGCGGCCGCCGCAGGAATGCGGGAACGCCGCGCACGATGAGCCGCTGCTGGAAGGCGGCTACCTGCTCCGGTTCCGGCGTCGAATAGGCAATGCCCGGACCGGAATTCCAGGCAATCAGGTTTACCTTTACCGGCATGGGTGCACTGCGTGCCAGCGCCGCCAATTGCTCCGCATGCTGCAGCCCGTCGTTGAGGCCGCCCAGCAGCACGTACTCGAAGGTGACTCGTTCCCGGGGACGTAGAGGCAACTGGCCAGCCGCCTGAATCACATCGTCAATCTTCCACTTGCGCGTGATCGGCATGATTTGTTCGCGGATCAGGTCATCGGGCGCATTGAGCGAGATCGCCAGCCTCGGTCGCACTGCCTCCCCAGCCAGGCGCAGAATGCCGGGCACAATTCCCGAAGTGGAAACCGTCATTCTGGATTCTGCCAATCCCGCTTCATTCACCAGCAAACGCACTGCGGCCATGAACTCGTCGTAATTCAAAAAGGGCTCGCCCATGCCCATGAACACCAGGTTGATCCGGTCTCGCCCCACCTGGACTTGCTGCCGGTCCAGCACGGCGATCACCTGTCCGGCGATCTCACCCGCTGACAAGTTCCTCTGCAGTCCTAATTTCGCCGTCAGGCAAAACTGACAGTTCACCGCGCAGCCAACCTGGCTGGAAACGCAGATGGTGGCTCGCTGGGCACTTTCACCCTCCGCCTCTCCACCGTTGCCACCCGGCATCCAGACCGTTTCCACCGTCTGGCTGTCCTCTCCGGCAACTAGGTAGCGCTCTGTACCATCAATGGAGCGAAAAGTCTCCACAATTCGCGGCCGTTCGATCGCACAGCCCTCCTCCGCCATCTCCCGGCGAAGGGCCTGGGGGAGGGTAAGAACCTGGTCCAGGGAGCCGGTCCGCTGCCGGAACATGGCCTGGATCAGCTGGCCAGCCCGGTAAGGGGGCTGCCCAAACTCCAGCATGACTTCCGTAAGTTGTTGACGGGAAAGGCCAAAAAGATTTCTGCCGGGAGCCACGGCGGGGGCGTCTAACAAGCGAACGAGATTTTCCTTACCAGACATCAACCGGCCGACCCAGGCACCTCCGCAGAATAGCATCCGGTTTTGGCCACAGGAAATCCGCTGTATCCCCAGGAAAGCCGCTACACTGAAATGGTGACAGAACGCAGCATTCGACGAACAGTCCTTCCCTCCGGCTTAACGATTCTGACCGAGCGCATGGAGCACATCCGGTCTGTAGCCATGGGTGTGTGGATTCGTGCCGGTTCGCGGCATGAGCTGCCGGAGGTGAACGGCATCTCACACTTCGTTGAACATATGGTGTTCAAGGGCACGCAGTCCCGTTCCGCTAAGCGCATTGCGCGCGAGGTGGATGCTATCGGCGGCAACCTGGACGCCTTCACCGGCAAAGAGACGATCTGTTTTAACCTTAAGGTTCTTGACGAGCATGTACCCACTGCACTGGATGTGCTCTCGGACCTGGTGCTGAACCCGGTCTTCAACAACGACGACATCATGCGCGAGCGCGGCGTCATCCTCGAAGAGATCAAGATGGACGAGGATAACCCTGACTACCTGGTGCACGAGATCTTCACCCAGAATTTCTGGAAGGACCATCCGTTAGGGAAACCGATCCTGGGCACCAAGGAGACAGTGCGCCGCTTCGAGCAGCAGATGTTGTTCGATTATTACGGCAAGCGCTTCTCCGGCAAGAATATGGTTTTCTCCGCCGCCGGCAACCTGGAGCATGATGCATTCGTCGACCTGGTCGCCCAGCGCTTCGATCGCATCGCGCCCAGCAAGAGCGAACTGGCGGAAACCGCGCCGCGCACGGTGTCGAAGATCGTGCTGCGCAATAAGAAGGCTCTGGAGCAGGTCCAGCTCTGCCTGGGCGTTCCCTCTCCACCCATTGCTCACGACCTGCGTTATGTGACGCTGCTGCTCAACACCGCCCTGGGCGGCGGTATGAGTTCCCGGCTGTTCCAGACCGTGCGTGAAGAGCACGGCTTGGCCTACTCCATCTTCAGCGACCTCAACCCGTATCGTGACACGGGCTCACTGTGCGTGTATGCAGGAACTTCTTCGGCTCACTGTATGCAGGTAATTGAACTGATCATGAATGAGTTTCGCCGTTTGAAGACAGAGGAAATGCCGGAAGAAGAGCTTCGCCGCTCTAAGGATCAGCTCAAGGGCAACATAATCCTCGGCCTCGAGAGCTCCATGTCACGTATGTCGAACCTGGCCCGCCAGGAAATGTACTTCGAACATTTCTTCGGGGTAGACGAGATCATGGACAAAGTGGAGGCTGTCACGAGCGAAGAGGTAATGGCGATGGCCAATTATCTTTTCGACCCGGACAAGGTAGCGGTTACCCTGCTGGGCCGGCTGGATGGCCTTAAGGTTACCCGAGGGCAATTGGCCTGCTGACCTCCCCTGTCGAGTGGGTTGATCTCAGTCAACGTGACTGAAGTGTTGCATAGTGGGAAACACGGAGTGACCCCCGATTTCCTCTCGGTTTATTGAACTCAATCAGCGACATGCTTTCATCGAGGAAAGCCGCACCCGTGACCGAGGCGAGTGTTGCGTAGTAGGAAATACGGGGTGAGCGTTTTCGCGACCTGCTGCGTCTCTTGATAGACTTGTAAGCGGTCAAGCGAGAACCATACCCCATGATTCACCTCAGCTCTTCGGAACGGAAGCGGCAGCGCGGTTTCACCCTGATGGAACTGCTCATCGTCATGTCCATCATGATCATCCTCATGCTGATTGCCATCCCTAACTTCATCAGCATGAAGGCCTCAGCAAACGAGACCTCTGCCATGCAGTCCCTGCGCGCAATCTACCAGGCGCAGATTCAATACCAGACCAGCTTCCCAGCCAACGGCTTCGCCTGCTCGCTTGCTGCACTTGGCGGCAACTCGAGCGCTGGCCCACCCAGCCCCACGGCGGCGCAGGTACTGCAGGGAGAGCTGGCCGCGGGACAGAAATCGGGGTACACGTTCAATATCGTCAACTGCACCAAGGTCACGGTCAACAACCAGGACATGTACACCTCCTATGAGGTGACCGCGGTTCCGCAGGCGGTTGGGAAATCGGGCCACAAAGGTTTCTGCATCGACCAGGCTGGGGAGATCAAGGCCGATCTTGCCGGCGGAACCAATTGCACGCAAAGCATTCAGTAAGCGCCCGATTTGCCTTGCTCGCGCTGTTGGTCCCGCGACCAGCGTGGAGCGCGGATACCGCGCAACAGTTAGCGCAGCGAGTGGATAAGTACTACAACGCGCTCCATTCGCTGCGCACGAATTTCACCGAGAGCTTTCGCGGAATGGGCATGGACCGCGAAGAGCACGGAACTCTGCTGCTTCGCAAACCTGGAAAAATGCACTGGAGCTATAGCGATCCGGCAGGAAAGATTTTTCTGCTCGATGGCAAATATGCCTGGTTCTATTCCCCCGGAGATGCCCAGGTGGAGCGGGTCGCCGCTTCGCAACTGGATGATCTCCGCTCGCCGCTGCGTTTTCTTCTTGGCCATACGCAATTGCAGAAAGAGCTCGACGGGCTAACGCTCTCCTCCACGGCCGACGGGCTGGAGCTCTCCGGCGTGCCCAAAGGGCTGCAAAACAAGGTGGCGAAGATTGTCCTCGGCGTGAGCCCCGATGGGATTATCCACTCCATGAGCATCACCGAGACGGATGGGGCACAAACTGCTTTTACGTTTCGCGACAGCCAAGCCAATGCGCCGGCACCGGATACGGAGTTTGTCTTTCATCCACCGCCTGGGATTCCCGTGGTGGATGGGCTACCCCCGGTATAGAGCGCTGTTTCGTTGAGACCTGGGTGTTTCGGCGGTAAATTCATGGTCAGGAAACGACTGCAGATCCCTCCACTACGCTCCTGCGGAGCTCCGGTCGGGATGACAAGGGTAGGGCGGTGACTCACTTCAAGGGTGAGGATTGGGATAGAAAGATTCTTCGTTCCGGCCGCGCGCAGCGTAGTACACAAACCATGCGGATCATAAAGTTTCTTCTTTCGGTATACCTGATGGCCCTCGCCGCCGGGGCGCAAACTCATAGCGGCCCGTGGGAGCTCGAAGAGAGTGAGTCGACTGCCGGCCTGCGGGGAATTCACTCCGTCGGAAACGGTGTGGTTTGGGCCAGCGGCACCAGCGGCACTGTGCGGCGCAGCGAGGATGATGGCTACCTCTGGCAACTATGCGCGGTGCCACCCGGCGCAAACAAGCTGGACTTCCGCAGCATCTGGGCCTGGGACGAAAAGACTGCGTTGGTAATGTCGAGCGGACCCGGCGATCAGTCTCGCCTCTATCAGACGACGGATGGCTGCAGCAGCTGGAAACTACTTTTCACCAACCCGGATCCCGGCGGCTTTTGGGATGGTCTTCTGTTCACGGATCGGGAGCACGGTGTCATCTACGGTGATCCAGCCCCGGCGCCCGGACGTATTAACCATGTAAGGTTTGGCTTGCTGCTCACCCACGACGGAGGAAACACCTGGATCCCGGCCGCCGACCTGGAGCCTCTGGCTGGCGAGTCCATGTTCGCGGCCAGTAACAGCGCTATGATCGCGAAGGACGGCCAGATCTGGCTGGGAACCAGCAAGGCCAGGGTTCTGCGGGCCGGGGTTACGGGAACCGGGGAGTTGATCGATTGGCAGAGCGCGCAAACCCCGCTGGCGAGCGGAAATGACTCTTCCGGCGTCTTTTCCTTAGCGTTTCGCGACCAGCAGCACGGAATTGCCGTGGGTGGAAACTATCGCAAGCCCGAGGACGCAACCGGCTCTGCGGCATATACCTCCGACGGTGGGGAACATTGGAGCGTGCCCGGAAAGGCGCCCCACGGCTACCGCTCCGCCGTGGCCTGGGACGAAAAAGATCGCGCCTGGATCACGGTGGGCACGAACGGATCCGATGTCTCTTATGACGATGGCAAGACCTGGCAATGGCTCGATGGTGGTAATTGGAACGCTCTTAGTCTGCCCTGGACCGTCGGCCCCAATGGCCAGATTGGTAAGCTGGGAATGCTTCCGGCGCCTCCAGCCGCAGGGACACCCGTATCCCGGTAAAATGGGAGGGGGCCCATGGCAGAATACGTAGTCAAACTGGCGGATGAGCGCGGACGCATTCAGGAGCAGGTACAGATCGCCGGCTCCGCCGAAGAATTGCGCACCCGTTTCACGTCGGCCGGCTACTACGTTTACTCGGTGCGGCCACGTGGCATGCGCGGCGTGGGTGGCAGCCGCAAGAAGGCCAACCTGGAAGCCTTCATTATCTTCAACCAGCAGTTGTTGACCCTGATCCGCGCCGGGCTGCCCATCCTTGGTTCGCTCGATATGCTGGTCAAGGGACAGAAGAACCAGACCTTTCGCGCGCAGCTGGAGAATGTGGCCGCGCGAGTGCGCACCGGAGAGTCGCTTTCCGGCGCCTTTGAAGCCCAGGGCGGTTTTCCACTCATCTACACCACTACCCTGCTGGCGGGCGAGCGAAGCGGGCAGCTGGAAGACGTGTTGTCACGTTATCTTGCGTTCCAGCGAATTTCACTCTCCTTCCGCAAGAAGTTGATCGCTTCCCTGCTCTACCCATGCCTGCTGATCACCATGGTCGTAGCGTTGTTCATTTTCCTGATCAGTTTTGTGGTGCCGCGATTCGCCATGCTGTACGACCAGCTAGGCACTAATTTGCCCGCCGCTACGCGCATGCTGCTGGCCGTGGGTAACAATTTCCAGCACTACATTTTGTGGGGGCTGGCAGGGTTCGCGATCATCGTCTATGCTCTTTTTCGCTACAGCCAGACAACGGCTGGAGCGGCCCGGATCGACAGTATGCGGATCGGTATGCCGGTATTCGGGAACATCTGGCGCAAGTACCAGGTCGCGCTTTTCGTACGCACGCTTTCGAGCCTGCTGACCGGTGGACTCCCTCCAGTGCCCTCGCTTGAAACAGCGGCGCGCTCTATCTCAAGCACAACGATCGCCAAGGCAGTCATGGCTTCGGTGGGGACGGTGCGCGAAGGAAAAAGCCTGTCGCAGAGCCTGGAAAAAACCGGCGTTTTTCCCGATCTTGCAGTAGAGATGGTAGACGTCGGGGAATCCACCGGCGCCTTGCCGCAAATGCTCAACTCGGTGGCCGAGTTTTTCGAAGAAGACGTGCAGACGGCCTTGACCGCCGCGCTGGCGCTGATTGAGCCCGCCATCCTGATCGTGATGGGCTCCGTGGTCGTGGTTATTTTGATCGCTTTGTATCTGCCCATCTTCTCGCTGGGACAAGCGAGCGCCGTAGGGGGCCACTAAGGCCTCTTTGTTTTTTTTTGCCTTTAGGAGTTTTATATGGCTGACAGCACTGTACTTGTCACCACGGCTGTATCGGAAACGGACGAAACCATCCGCGCGCAAACGCTGGCTCATCGCTACCGCTGCGACTTCGTCGATCTGAAAAACTTCCGTATCCAGCATGAACTGTTCCGCAGCGTGCCGGTCGACATGATGTTTCGCTACAACTTCGTGCCCCTGGAGCAGTTGGAAGATCGCCTGATTATCGCGGTCAGCGATCCCAGCCGGCTCATGATCCTGGACGAGATCAGTGGGCTGCTGAGCCAACGCATCATCACCAAGGTGGCTACGCTTTCACAGATCACGGACCTGCTCAAGAAGACGGAGCAGTCGCAGCGGGTACTCGACGAGGCCAGCGAAGGACTGACGTTCGACGTCATCTCAGCCGAAGATAATCCTGATGAGAATATCTCGATCGAGAAGCTCACCTCGGAAGAGGACATCAGCCCCATCATCCGGCTGGTGGACACCACCATCTTCACCGCCTTGGAACGGCGCGCATCGGATATTCACCTGGAAACCTACGACGATTCCCTGGTGGTCAAATACCGTATCGACGGCGTGTTGCAGGCAGCCATGGCGCCGATCGCGCGCGAGCACCACTCAACGATCCTTTCCCGTATCAAGGTCATGAGCGAACTGGATATTGCCGAGCGCCGCGTACCCCAGGACGGCCGTTTCCGGGTGCGCTACAAAGGCCGCCTGATCGATTTCCGCGTGTCCATCATGCCCACCGTGCATGGGGAAAACGCCGTTCTGCGTGTGCTCGATAAAGAATCGATGAGCGAGAAGTTCCGCAAGCTCACGCTGGACGTGGTCGGTTTTGGGGAGGAGGATTTGCGCCGTTTCCGGCGCTACATCCGTGAGCCCTATGGCATGGTGCTGGTCACCGGTCCGACGGGATCCGGCAAGACCACCACGCTCTACGCGGCACTGAACGAGATCAAGAGCGACGAAGACAAGATCATCACCATCGAGGACCCGGTCGAGTACCAGATTCGCGGCATTACTCAGATCCCGGTTAACGAGAAGAAGGGCCTTACCTTCGCCCGCGGCTTGCGCTCCATTCTGCGCCATGACCCGGACAAGATCCTAGTGGGCGAAATCCGCGACCAGGAAACAGCACAGATTGCCATCAACTCCGCGCTGACCGGTCACCTGGTGTTCACCACCGTCCACGCCAACAACGTGGTCGACGTGCTGGGACGCTTTCTCAATATGTGAGTGGAAGCTTACAATTTTGTTTCCGCGCTCAACTGCATACTGGCCCAGCGGCTGGTGCGCACCATCTGCGAACACTGCACCCGCCCGGTGCGCTACGACGATGAGTTCTTACGCAATAGCGGTCTGGATCCCGAGCTATGGCGCAGCTTCGACTTCCATGAAGGCGCGGGCTGCATTGAGTGCGCCGGCACAGGCTATCGCGGCCGAACCGCTATTCACGAACTGCTGGAACTGAACGATGCCATCCGGGAAATCATTCT
Source organism: uncultured Acidobacteriaceae bacterium (assembly GCA_964609355.1). Lineage (GTDB taxonomy): Bacteria > Acidobacteriota > Terriglobia > Terriglobales > Acidobacteriaceae > PALSA-350. The sequence continues at coordinate 12,295 of CAZSUK010000593.1, forward strand.
GGACAAGAAGCCGGCGTCGGAAGTACGCAAACTTGCGCAGAAGCAAGGCATGCAGTTTCTTCGCGAATCGGCCGTCGACCGGGCCAGCCGCGGCCTGACTACGCTTAAGGAAATCAACAAGGTCACGTTTATCGAGGCCTTTCGCTAGGAACATGCTTTCAAATATTGCCAACAGAATCTTTCCGTCGGAAGCCAACGCGTTGCGCCCCCGGCTAGCGTGTGAGATAACCAGCGCCGGCGTGGTGGCCGCCCGCCCGGGCGAGGCGGACCAGGAAATTGTGTCCGGGTTCGCCGCCCTGCGCCCCGGCGTGCTTGCTGCCGGATTGCAGACACCCAACTTCAGCGACCGCGCAGCCGTTGCCACCGCGTTGCGCCAGGCTCTGGATGAAATCAGCATCAAGGAAAGCCAGGTTACCGTGGTTATTCCCGACGCGGCCGTAAGGGTCCTGCTGCTGGACTTCGACGTACTGCCATCGAAGCCCGCCGAGGCTCTGCCCATCATTCGCTTTCGCCTGCGCAAGCTGGTCCCTTTTGAAGTGGAAGATGCCGCGGTGAGCTACCAGGTGATGCCCGGCAAACCCGGGCTGGTACGGGTGATTGTGGCGGTTTCGCCGGCAGCGGTCCTGGCCGAATACGAAAGCGCGGTGCGCGAAGCCGGCTATGAGCCAGGCGTTGTGTTACCGAGCACGATGGCAGCTTTGGCCGCGGTTAACTCAGAGGAGCCGGCGCTGGTGATCAACCGCAACGGCAGCTCAGTCACCACGGCCATCACCCGGCAGAATGAACTGCTGTTACATCGAACCCTTGAGCTTACGGAAAAGGAATGGTCGCCAGAGGAGAATGCGTTCAACTCCGCCGAAGAGCTACAGCAATCGGTCACGGTTGCCGTCGCTTATTTTGAGGACACCCTCAATACGCCACCGCGGCAGTTGCTATGCTGCGGGCTGGGCGGCCCGGAAGAACTTATCCGGCTGCTGGGCGATGAGAGAATCCCGGTGCGCGATCTTGTGCCTACACCGTATCGGGGTAAGTCGATGCCTGGCGGGATTCTCGCCGGAGTGGTGGGAGCGCTCGCCAGCTAATGCGCATTCAACTCAATCTCGCGTCGCGTCCGTTTGTTGAGCTGGGGCCGCTGTATTTCCGGCTGCGGATCCTGGTTGTGCTGCTGGCGGTCACGGCTGTGCCGCTGTGGTTGCTGCTGGCAACAGAAAAACGGAAGGCCGCCGAGGCCCAGGCACGCCTGGATGCAGTGAACCACCAAATTCATGCCCTTGAGCAGCAGCGGCAGGTATTTCAAGCAGACATGCGGCAGCCGCAAAATGCTTTGGTACTGAGCCAGTCGCAGTTTCTTAATCAGATCTTTGCCGAGAAAGCTTTCTCCTGGACCGCGGTCATGATGGACCTGGAAAATGTGCTGCCCACCGGAGTCCAGGTGCTGGCGATCGACCCGGTTCCTACCAAGGATGGCAAAGTGACGATTCGTCTACGCGTGAGCGGTGCTCATGACCGGGGCGTCGAACTGGTCCGCAATCTGGAGCATTCTCATCGTTTCCTCGCCCCCCGCCTGGCCCGGGAGGCGGCGGAGAACAATCAGAATGGCCGTGGCCCGGAGCCAGTGAGCAACAACACCGCCGCGAACGTAAACTTTGACCTGCTGGCGGAGTACAACCCGCTACCCGAGACAGAAGAGAAGGCGGTCAAGCAAACGAAATCTCAGACAACACCTCAGACTAAATCTCTGACGAAGCCTCGAAGGAAAGGTAAGACCAAGCCTGTGATTCCATCGGCCCCGTCTCCGAGGCCTGTGAGAAGGGCGGCCGCACAATGAAGTCGCTACGCAGCTTTGTCAGCCTGCTCAACCTGCACTTTGCCGGGGTGGCGTTGCTACTGATTCTGAATCTCGTGCTCGCAGTACGGCTCTTCCTGGCCTGGAGCACTGTGCGCGCCGCCGGTTCAGACCAGTTGTTGCAGCAGCAGACTGCTTTGCGTGCCCTGCAGCTGGAAATGAGCCCGCTCAAGGGATTGCCGCAAAAGGTCGACCTTTCCAGGACTCAGGCGAATGATTTCTTCGGCGCGCGGTTTCCGGCAGCGTACTCTACGGTTTCCGCGACCATCAACGATCTGGCCGCTAAGAATTCAGTCCACCTGACCAACCTGACCTATACCCCGGCACGCGCTCCGGAAGGTTTGGTAGAGCTGCGATTGGATGCCAGCCTGAGCGGAGAATATGCACCGCTGATGCACTTTATCAATGGCCTGGAACGCAACAAAACGTTCTTTCTCATTAGCGGGGTTACGCTGACCGGGCAACAAGGCGGCCTGGTGAATCTGCGGTTGAGGCTCAACACCTATCTCCATGCCTCCAACTCGAACCAACTCGTTCCCCTGACTCAAGGTGACGAAGGGGCCGCTCAGGGGGAGGATTCCCACTGATGGCGCTCAAGGTCGGTACCGAAGATAAGAAGAAGGTCTACCTGGCAGCGGGGCTTGGCGCGGTCATGCTGATCCTGCTGCTGCGGTTCCTGTGGCAGAACTTTGGCCCGTCACCGGCTGCGACCTCGGCTCCGCCGCCTGCGGTCACAGAGGTTCGTCCCGCAACAGCTACTTCCGAGACAGCGCAAGACGCAACACCGGGTATTCCACACCAGGCTCCGAAGGTCGGCGGCTTAGCTGCGCTCGATCCTACGCTGCACCCGGAGATCATGCGTCAGGCTGAGTCGCTCGAGTACACCGGCCGTGGGCGCAACATCTTCTCCCAGTTCTCGGTGGCCCCGGAGATACCCAAACCGGTCGCTCCTATCCGGCAGGCGCATGTCGATACCGGCCCTCCGCCGCCTCCGCCCCCTCCGCCGATCAACCTGGGGTTTTATGGCTACGCTGCAGAAAAGACGGGTCAAAAACAAGTCTTCCTGCTGCATGGAGATGACATCTTCATCGCTTCGGAAGGGGATGTGGTCGACCGGCGCTATCGGGTAGTCAAAATCAACTCGGCGTCCGTCCAAGTAGAAGATATTCCGTACCACAACACGCAGACGCTACCACTTCGCCAATGAGAATACAGCCAAATTCGCGACCACGCAGTGAGCGGCAGGAAGAGGGCTTTCTTTTGCTCGGCGTTCTGTTTATGGTCCTGCTGATCACGCTGGCGCTGGCCATTGCCGCGCCCAAGATGGCAGAGTCGATCCGGCGCGACAAGGAAATAGAAACGGTGCACCGAGGGATGCAATATGCCCGGGCTATCCAAATCTACTACAACAAGTTCGGGCGCTATCCCAGCACCATCGATCAGCTGGTGAAGTCGAACGACCAGCGCTTTCTACGCAAACGCTACCTTAATCCGATGACCGGCAAGGACGACTGGCGCCTCATTCATTACGGCGAGGCCAAGGTCCCTGCCATGGGTTTATTCGGACAGACAGTGGGGCAAACTGGGGGCATCACTCCTACTGGGGCGACGACGAACGGCACCAACTCTACCGGCATCGGCGGATCGTCCTCACCCTTTGGCGGGTCGGGATCTTCGTTGGGCGGCAGCAGTGGGTCTTCGGGAATTTCGTTTGGCAACAGCGGCTCGTCCCCGGGGTCTTCGGGATCTGCGTTTGGAAGCAGCGGGTCGTCATTTAGTTCAGGATCCTCGACTTCCCCTTTCAGCAATAACAGCTCGTCCGGCTCTACTATTGGCGGAACCGACTCCGGGTCCAGCAGCGGGTTCGGATCGACGACCGGATCGACGACCGGCGCTGGGGGGACGACGACGACCGGCGCCTACGGAACAACCAACAATATCGGTGGAGTGCAAACGACTGGAGGCAGTAGCGGTAGTGCCTTCGGCTCCCCGGGTGTAAGTGTGGGTGGAGCTCCGATCGTAGGAGTTGGATTGCTGGACAAGAAAACGTCGATCAAGATCTACAAGAAGCAGACCCACTACAATCAGTGGGAATTTGTCTACGATCCGACCCAGAATACGGTCACTGCAAGCGGTGGCACTATCGACGGCAGCGGCACCAGCACCGGTATGAATGGTGGCATGGGTATGAATGGTGGCATGGGTATGAACGGTGGCACCGGAGCGAATGGTGGCACTAACGGTGGGTTTAGTCTTGGGAACGGTTCGGGCCCGGGTTCGAATAGCGGGTTCGGTTCCAGCAATGGGTCAGGGTTTGGTTCTAACAATGGATCCAACAACGGCTCCGGGTTCGGCGGATCGACCGGCTCTGGGTTCGGCGGATCGCCGGCAAGCCCCGTCAGCCCCAGCGCGCCGGTTAATAACTCGCCTCAGTAATGCTAGAAACCGCAGGTCCCTCTGCTGCGCTGCGCCCTGTCGAAATTAAAGCTGCCACCTCCTGCCTTTAGTGGGTGGCCCAGAAACACACCAACGAACAGTTCGGCTTCGTGCTTGCGTCATTTGTCTTCTTGCTTTGCCGTTGATTGTTTCCGAGCCTGCATCCCCAATGCCTCCGCGGTCCAGTTTTCAGGAGTAGCAGCGGGGGAAAATGTGCGCTTCATACGCCCTAAACATCTTCCGAGACTGATGTGCACCGTTGGGCGGCTTGTGTGCCGAGAGGTTTCGTATCGCGAAGCCAGGGGATGGATTCTCTCCAGCGCAGAAAGGGCCACTCGATCAAATGAGTCGCGAGGAAGGCGATGGCAAGGGCGCCTACGAATTGGATCGCGGGCGCCAACACCCAGGCGATGAGGACCGGAAAGCGGGCGATGACCTTATCGCCTACGTCCAGCATGACGCTGTGCCAGAGATAGAGCGCGTAGGAGTAGACACCGATCCAGGCGATGGCGCGGTAGATCCACCAGCCGGTCAGGCGGCCGGAGTGTTGATTGACCAGCAGAAGAAAGGCGCCGGCAGCCAGGTAGATAACGGTCAGCCCTGGGCCGAGGAAGAGGAGTGGATTCTCCACATAGAGGGTGCCGAGTATGCTCAGGCCAATGATCGCGAGCAGCGGAGAGGCGCGAGCGGTGAGCCGGGCATAGACGCCAGGGAAAAAGTAGTAGAGCAGTGCGAGCATGACGCCGAAGAGCAGGCTGTCGATGCGGTTTTGGGTCCAGCGCAAGGCGCCTTCGTATTTGCCCAGGGCAGCCGTGATCGAACGCGCCACGAGCGCCAGAAGGCTAAGGGCGGCGCAGAGTTTGAGGATGGTCGCGGGCTTAAAGTGGCGCGATGCTGCGAAGGCAAAAAGGACGGCGAGCAGCAGGTAGAAGTGCTCTTCAATCGAGAGCGTCCAGGTTTGCTGCACGCTGCTGCCGAGATAGTTTTGCACGTGGAAAAAGTTTTGCCAGAAGAAGGTGCGGGCGGGATGATGCCGGGCCAGCAGATGGAAGCAGATCAGAAAATAATAGGGCGGCCAGATTTTGAAGATGCGGCGGAGGAGGAATCGGCCCGGTTGTATTTTTCCCGTGTCGCGATATTCCTTGAGCAGCAGGCCGCCGACCAGATAACCGGAAAGAACGAAAAAGAGATCGACGCCCTGACTGCCAAATAGCCCCACCAGGTAGGTGAAGTCATCAAGAATCCTCACCCCTGTCTGCGGTTCGTGGAAGTGCCCGGCCATCACCATGAGGATGGCGACGCCGCGAACGAAGTCGAGCTGTATGCGGCGTGGCTTACCAGGAACCTTCATCGCCCTCTCCTTCAACGAGATGATACTTTGCGTCGTGACTGCAGACGCTTTTCTTAGGTCTCCAAACTTCCTGGCCAGAGCATCCAGGAAAAATTAGGCGGATAGATAGCGCGTTTCGCTCGTGTGATCCTTGTGAGTCTTTCATCACATAACCCAGCGCGGGGAACGCACGGTGTTTTGTCCTGGAAGGCCACGCTGATCGGAAGGTCTATCTCGATTTGCTGCGACAAAGCAATTGGATGACGATGAACCCGGCTAGACGGAAACTGGCACTAAAGAAAAACGCGTAACAGGAAAACGCTCAGACGCAGTTTCATTAGGGTCAGGTTCCCGCCTGTCCTGGCTTATCTCTGGTTTATGTTACGTTGAGGTAACAATGCAACGCCGTGTCCTCGAAACAAGCTTCCGGAGTACGATCCATCCAGCAGGGGCTGTTCCAGGCTCGCGACTGTTGCTCTTGTTCGTGCTCTTCTTCTTCATTTGTTGTGGTCTCGGCTATCCCAACCTGAGTCGTATCGATTGGCGGCAAGCCCGCGGGGGACTGGAAGACGTTCTCACCTATGCGGATCTGGTCACCACGCCTCCGACGCCAGACTTGAATCAGCATATGCAGTTCCGGGTTCTCATACCCTTCCTTGCCAGGCCTGTCTACCGGATCGCAAAGAATCACATCGGGACGTGGGATCCGATCATGTTCGCCTTACTAGTGGTCAATTCAATTTTTGTGGCTCTCACCGTAACCGTTCTCCTTATGGTGGTTCACCGTGAACTCGGAAACTACTCAGTGGCCCTCGGCTCGGCGTTGATTTACCTGCTCAATTTTGCGGTTCCTAACCTCCGGCTCGCTGGACTAATCGATGCGGGAGAGGGCTTCTTTCTTATGGTGCTCGTCTGGAGCCTCCTGCGAGAGGACTACTGGGCGCTGCCCATATGGGCAGTCATCGGCGCCACTGCGAAGGAGTCTTTCGTCCTCTTTCTCATGGTCTTTACGCTCTCCTGGTGGCTCTGCTCTAGAAAGGCGCTACGCAGCCCCTCAATCGCGGCGGTTTGGATGGTCACGTCATGGTTTGCCGCGCTGGGTTCCATGACGACGCTGCAATGGGGGATCACACACGTCTATCGCTCGCCCCTGCGCTTCGGACTGGACCTTCACCAGCATTCTGCCTATGTGACCCACTTCCTCTCATCGTTCCGGGACCGTAATCTTTGGTACATATTCTTTTGGCTCCTTCCTCTAGCGCTCTTGCGGTTGAGGCGGCTTCCACTCAATTGGCGCGTTGCCACCGCCGCCAACAGCGTCACGGCCTTTGCCCTCGATGCCTACTATGGAGGTGCTCCCGGAACGATTGGCCGGGCTTTGTTCAGCACCGCGGGACCGCTTCTGTGCGCCTCGACCGCGCTCCTGCTCTTCACCGGCGTGGATCATGAGCCCGCTTAACGGTAACGTCGCAGGAAAGACGCAAACCGCCGCGGGCGGCAGAAGGGAATGAGGAGCGGACAACTCAACGCGATGCAATCTACTTCTTTTCACCGTGCGGGGACCAATTACCGACTCCAACGGCCAACAAGCGGAGTAATGCCGCGGTAGCATACCCATTGCAGCAATGGAACAAAGTTGACGGTAAATAAGTATCTTGTGTCGCCGTATTTCCCGTCGCCGTATTTCCTTCCCCAGCGTTTGATTCCGTCGGCAATTTCTGCGTTCTGCTCTAGTTCACCGTGAGTGTTACTGTGGCGGACTGCTGGATCGATCCCGACGTGGCGTTCACCGTAACGGTCGATGTCGCCGGGACATTCGGGGCCGATGGCTGAGA
>CAZSUK010000594.1:0-4402 GCA_964609355.1 uncultured Acidobacteriaceae bacterium
TGGAGCGGTCCAGCGCATCGACAGTGAGCGGCTTGCCCTTGCGCATCTGCTGCTCCAATTGGCTCACATTGTCTTCCGGAATGGTGAAAACCACGGTGATGGGCTGCAATTGGGTGACGACAGCCAGGGGTGTGCTGCTGGAGGCCACGGCGAGGTTTCCCGGATCGACCAGGCGCAGACCGACGCGGCCGTTAATCGGCGAGGTGATGTTGGTATAGGCCAACTGTACCTGGTCAAACTGCAGGGTTCCCTGGTCCGATTTGACTGTTCCCCGATCCTGCAGAACCAACTTTTCCTGGTCGTCGAGGGTTTGTTTGGGGATGGCATTGCGCGCCCAGGCGTCCTGGTAGCGCTTGAGGTCCATTTCGGCCTGGGCCAGCAGGTTGGTATCCCGTTCGAGCGCACCCTCGGCCGCGGTGACATTGGCCTGGTATTGCCGGGGATCAATCTGGATCAGGGGCTCGCCGCGGTGGACTGCCTGACCTTCCCGGTAGCGAACCTGGGTGATGATGCCGGTGACCTGGCTGACCAGGGTGGTGGTGTAAACCGGGGTGACGGTCCCGATGGCGTCCAGGTAGACGCCAATGCTGCCTGTTTTCGCAGTCACCACGTTTAGGGTGACGGTGCCGCCCATGGCGGCCCGCCGGCCGCCGCCGGTTGCGGCAGGGGCCTGACGGTGGTGCATGACCCACCAGAAGAGCAGGGCAAAGAGGAGCAGGATGACTACCCAGACCAGGATGCGGACCCCTCCGGATCGCTTCGGGGGAGGCAATTGATGGTCAGGTCCGATATGTTTTTCGCTAGCGCGTGGCTCTACTGTGTCGTGCCTGTCTCGGGTGTCGCGAATGTCTTGCATCAATTATCCTGGTGTCCTCTTTCCTTCGTCTGCGGCCATAATGATTCGGCGGGAGGGGGTCTCATAGGCACAGCGACGGAGCTGATGTTGGCAGAAGATTTCGCATATTACCCAAGGAAATTCAAGCCGCCTCGAGAAACAGGCGGGAATTCGTAAAATTGGTTTGTCACAATCCAAAGAATAGACGAAGGCCAAGCGTTGTGAGACGCAGAGGTGATTTTTGTACCATGCGTCTTTCTATTCCTGCTCTTCCCAAAGGGTATCGCAGGCTTCGATTTGCGAAAAGGGCAAGCGGGCAGGAGCATCTCCACCCTCGGAATTAAGCATCTAAATTCGGTTCCTCTAGCTGGCGGCGGATTCGTTCTTCACTGCTGAAGCAACGCCGGCAGACTTCTTCTGGCTTCTCACGTTTGCCCATCGTTTGCGTTGCGCGTCTGCGATCGCACGACGTGCTTTCGCGCTGAGCTTACGGTGCGGTGTGGGCGAAGTCCTGATTGATTTGCTGGTGGGTCTTGCCTGGCGGCTCCCGGTGAGGAACGCGCGTGCCTGGCGGAGTCTCGCAAGTTCTTCATCAATGGCATTCAATATTTGGTCGTTCAAGGGTGATCCTTTTCGTGCTGGAGGGGGGCACAAAACGATGACGCTCCCTGGTGAAAGGATAGCAGCATTGACATTCTGGTAAATGTCCGGGGTTGCCCGAGGTGAAATCAGCTTCGACCCGGAGGTTGTATACGGCACCATAAGTGTTACGTTTTAAGGGTCACCAGCACACTGGTTACCCTTGGGCGTTGCGGTAATGACGCTAACGTGACACCACTCGTTCGCCCCGCTACCCGTTTCGTAAGATGGTGTTTTTGCTGAACTCGATTAGTCTCACTCTTGCAGGAAGTTGCACTCACACGGGGGAAACGATGAATCGGTTTAGCAAGTCAATTCAGGTGGCAATGCTGGCAGCGGCGGGGGCTGTGCTGGCGGCCGGTTGCGGAGATACAAGAGTGGCGAGCAAGGAGAACCTGGCCTATGCGCTCAACCACGATTACCAGGCGAACGAGGATTGCCTGTTCGCCAAGCCCATGCCTTTTCCTTATGAAGTAGCGATGAATGACAAGCTGCTGGCGGAGACGCGTAAGCGCCTGGACGCGCTGTCCGAGGCTGGATTGCTGGAGCGGGAACAGAGCCAGGTAGCCGGGAATACGGTGAACCGCTATGTGCTGACAGCGGCTGGCAGCCAGACGAAAGGTAAGGGCCGGTTTTGCTATGGACGCCGCGAGGTGACCAGCGTGGAGAAGTTCACTCCGCCGGTCGATTATCAAGGTATGCCGCTGACCAAAGTGGAATACCACTTTCAGCTCAAGAACGCCCCCAGTTGGGCCAAGCAGGATGAGGTGCGCAGTGCTTTTCCGTCGGTCGCCAAGGCGACGTCGGAGCAGCCGGTTGATGATGCCACTCTTGTGTTGACCCATGATGGTTGGGTTTTAACCTACTAACAAGCTCCCCGGCGCCCTTATCTGACACGTGGTTTGTGGCATGATTCGGGCGCCTTTTTTATTTTGGGGCTTCCGCAACGACTGCAGATCCCTCCCGCTAGTCGGGATGACAAGGCGAGGGTGGTTGCTTTCCGAAAGGTCTGTTATGCGGACCGAGAGATTCGCGCCAATCGTGCCGATCCGTGGTGCCAGCCCTGGACTTTAGTCCGGGGGAGCGGGTTTTTAAACCCGCGGAAACACCCCGGCATAAAAGTCTAGGGCTTTAGCCCTGGTGGCGGGGCGTCCAATTCCATCCTCAGAGTTGCCGATGACCAGGCAAACAGCTCTGCTCTCTCGCTCAAGCCCCCCTGACCGGATTTTCCCAAATGTAAGTGTGGTGGTATTTGTAGTCCTCGTGATCGCGAATGCGGTGATTCACGAAACTTGCTTGCCATATTTCAAAAGCAAAATGAATTTCACGTTTCGCGCGAAAAGAAAACCCGCCCTTGATGAACTGCAGTGTCTTTTCCAGCGGTATTTCCGCTGCGGGTGTGAGCAACAGATGGAAATGGTTGGGCATGATGACAAAGTCATGCAACAGAAACCGCCCCTTTCGTCGATTATCCGCAAGAACATCGACCAGAAGCTGAGCCATGCGATCGGATTGGAGAAGCGCGCGACGTCCGGCTGTGGTCGAGCTCACGAAAAATGTACGGGTAGATTGGGCAGCTTGGGGCATTCTCACCAGGGCTAAAGCCCAGGAATGGCAGGATAATGCGTTCACGCGGGTTTGAAAACCCGCTCCCCCGGATGTGAAATGCCAGCAACAGCAACCCGTTAGGTTGCAACACTCGCTCCATTTCGCGAAAGACCAGAGGCCAGGACTCCGGAGGCAAATTTACCGTGGCGTAGAAAGCGGTGATTCCGGCCAGGGTGTTCTCTTCCAAATCAAGAGCCAGCATGTTTCCTTCTCTGAAGCGAATGTCCGGATTGCGTTGCCGAGCCTGTCCCAGCATTTGAGTGGATAGATCTAATCCAGATACGGTGACGCCCGCGTCGCGCAAGTGGCGGGCCACGTGGCCGGGTCCACAACCCATGTCACACACCTGGCCACTGACCCCGGCGGCGAATCGCTCGAGGAGGTTCCGATCGAACGGCTTATTCTGAAGCTCGTTAAACAGATGATTTGCGTACTCTTCTGCCAGCCGATCGTAGCTTTCACGTATTGACCCAATCGGGATGTCGTTCAGGCTCGTCATGGGAAAAGTACCCTGGCCACAATTCCTTTATCCTCGCGAGACAGCCAGGTGTTTCAGCGATAGTAGCCTTGCCTGGTGCGCACCTGCGCCTTATGCAAATCGGCACGCTCTTTAACCGTGGCAGGGTTCAGTTGAAGACGAAGTTGGCAAAAGGTTCCCTCAGGTTTAGGAGCCGATGGCTTGTATCCAAGGGTGTAACGTAGTCGAATTTGGTCAACCAGCGCGGCCAGGCGAGCGGCAATTTCCTTCTTGCTGGTGTCCAGAACCGGGCCGCCCGTCATTTCTGCGTATTTGCGAATGTCTCCTGTGCGTCCTCCAAAGAGCATCCCGAGGGGGTTGGCATCGAGCGCGATCACCGTCATGTCGGTAGCGGCGGTGCGATCAATAAGAGCGGAAACCACGACCCCTGAGTGGAGTAGCTCTGCGGTCGCCTCCTCTTTGGTATGCAGGCGAGCGGGTGCTCCTTTCCCAATTGTTTTCAAAGTCATTGCGTTCTCAAAGTTTGCCGTGCCATCCGTCAGCCAGATCGTCACCCGGCGGCTGCCGGGCATAGTCGACTGCATCGCTTGTTGGACCGCCTGATACATGCTCTCGTGGATGAAGGTGCCATCTTTGCTCTCCATGGTGGATGCTCTGGTGATAGCGTCCGCTGCGAGGGCGCGATCAGTGGTGAAGTTCTGCAGCAGTTCGGTATGCGAGGAGAAGACCATGATGGCCACTTCGTCCTCGGGCTTCAGATGACCCAGAATCTCGCGCGCACCCTCAGCGAGAGGTTTGAGGGCGTCCCGGACTGTGTACGTCAAATCGAACAGGAACACCAC
>CAZSUK010000595.1:0-28460 GCA_964609355.1 uncultured Acidobacteriaceae bacterium
GCCTATACACGCTGGAATAACTTTGCTCCCCGCTTAGGCTTTGCCTACGCCCCTTCGGCATCGGACGGATTTCTCCATCGCATGATTGGAAGTGCCGGGCAAACCAGTGTGCGCGCAGCATTCGGCCTGTTCTACACAGACTTTGATACTTCCGGACAGAGTTTCGCGACCGGTGACGCGCCGTTTGGCCTTTATGTGAATGGCTCGCCTCATCCGTATTTTGAGCAGCCCTATACCGACTACACCACAGGGGCAAACAAGCTGCAGCCCTTTCCTTACGTGTTTCCGAGTGGAGGGGGAACGAACTTTGCGTCCTATCTCCCCATTGCCTTCTCGCCTGCTTTCGACACCCGCAATAAACTCCCCTACTCGATCAACTTCAACTTCACCTGGCAGCGGGAATTGGGAAAATCGACCATCCTGACGGCTGGCTATGTCGGAACATTGGGGAGGCATCTCTTCCAGCAAGTGGCAAACAATCTCGGCAACCCGCAGCTTTGCCTGCAGATCGCAGCACTGGGCGGCGGTTGTGGCCCGGCCGGGGAAGATACGATTTATAACGTGAATGGCCAGACTTTTAACGGAACCCGGCAATACTCCGTCACGTCGGGCAAATACCTGAGCCAGGGCCTGCTCGACTTTGGAGATAACTCGTACGAATCGACGATCGGCGTATCCAACTACAACTCACTTCAGGTCTCGCTCAACAAGTCGATTGGAGCTGTCCGCTTTCTGGGGGCCTATACCTATAGCAAGGCATTGGATCAGGGTTCGGGGTTCTATGATCTGACCAACCCTTACAACGCGAGTTTGAGCTATGGCTTGTCTCAGTTCGACCTCACCCATAACTTCGTCGTCAGCTATTCCTACGATCTGCCGTTCGAGCGTTTGCTTCCCAGCTCGAACGGCTTTACCAGGCGCCTCGCGGGCGGCTGGTCGCTGGCCGGCATCACGCGTCTGACTACAGGCATCCCGATCACCTTGACCGATTCCAGCGATGGCAACGATCGTTCGCTGTGCGGGTGCGATTTGTACGGCATTCTTGGAGCCAATGCAGTCGACCTGCCGAACTATGACGGCACGCCCATCAAAAAGCTGAACCCGCGCAATAGTCAGCATCCATTCGAATACTTTGACAACGGGTACAATGACTCCGGTCCGACGACGCCTTTTTCGTTCGCGGATGTGGGCACGGGCGGCAACGCCCGGCGGCGCTTTCTGCATGGTCCTGGGCTCAATCAGACGGATATGGCTCTGATAAAAACCACGCAGATAACGGAGCGGGTTGGCTTCGACTTCCGAGTGGAGTTCTTCAACCTGTTCAACCACACCCAGTTTGAAAATCCAAACGGAGATATCAATGCCGGGGCACCCAGCGGTTCGAACGGCTTTGGCGTGATTAGCAGTGCGCGCGATCCGCGTATTGGACAGGGGGCGGTCAAGATCAGGTTCTAGGCAAGCTGCAAAGCCAAAGGAGCGCAGTGAAAACACTTCGTCGATCCCAGGTCTGTACCACTTCTATCTGTTAATAGCACTTCGAGGTAAGCCCGCCGTCCACGATGAGGGTGCTTCCAGTGATGAAGGATGATGCGCTCGAGGCAAGGAAACAGACAACTTGTGCGATTTCCTGCGGTTCGGCAATCCGGCGCAGAGCGTATTTGGAGTAGACTTCGGCGCGCAGAGCTGCCGGATCCGGCGCGTTGGCGAAGTAAGCTGCCACCATGGGCGTGTTCACGTCACCAGGGCAGACGCAGTTCACACGAACACCGGAAGGACCATAACCCAGTGCCATTGACTTGGTGAGTGCGATGACGCCGCCTTTCATCGCGCCGTAGGCTACGAGCTCGGGGTCGCCCACCAATCCTAGAACCGATGCAATGTTAATGATCGAGCCTGCTCCGGAGGCCTGCAAGTAAGGCATCGCTGCCTTGGAACAGAGAAAAATGCCGCGCAGGTTCACTCCCTGGAGACGATCCCATTGCTCGCACGAGGTCTCGAGCAAAGTCCCCATGATTTGGATCGCAGCGCAGTTCACCAGAATATCAAGGCGGCCGAAACGATCCACAACCGTTTCCATAAGACCGCCGGTACTTTTTTCGCAAGAAACGTCGGCCTCGACGAAGAGTGAATTAGAACCGATTTGCTCGGCGTGTGCGCGTCCATGGAGTGCATCTGTGTCGGCCAGGATCACATAGGCGCCGCGCTCTACCAGCAGTTTCGTGCAGGCTAAGCCTATGCCTGACGCGGCTCCAGTAACCACGGCGACGTGGTCCGTGAGACTCCAGTCGTTCAAATCTACTCCTCTGCCATCTGGCTCAATCAATGGAGATCGCCGAAAACTATGTGGGACTTGAAGTACCTTTGCTGGAATCTAACTGACATCCAATTCTTAAAACCGTAACCGAGTGAGCGGGGAAACTGTACGTGAAACTGGCGCCTGCTGCGAACGTTCCTGCTACTGGAACTACCTTAGTTGGATTCTCAAGCGAATTCTCATCCTCAGGGGCCCCTGTTAGGACCGTAGCTTGACCCGCAGGATCAACCTTTGCGGCGCCGTTAAGCGTTATATTTACTGTTTCGGCCGCAGACTGGTTATTGGCAACTTTAAGGAGAACGTCATGTTTTCCGGATGCCGTGTCGATAGATGCAGACCAGAAACAATAGAGCGTCTTTTGCGTGAAAGGCAAAACACGGGTCCCCGAGTTATCGGAGAAGAGCATTTTTTGCATATAGTAGGAGGGTGTTGTAAAGCAAGAAACAGCGTCATTCCAGACGATACAGGGTCCAAAATTGGAATGGCCGACGACGCCGGCATAATTACCGTAGCCCGTCCACCACATTCTCTCCGAATTCTTTTCGCAACCCAGCATAAACACAGCGTCTCCAAGGGCATCTCCAAAATTGCCAATCACATCGCCTCCGTTTCCATAAATCGACGATGCGTACTCCGCCACACAGACTTTCTTCCAGTCCGGATCGATGGTTTCGAACTTGTCGTATAAGCCCGAAAGATCTCTCTTATAAAAATGCTGATCGACGAAATCAACAGAATCGCCCGAAGAAGGCGGAAGAACCCACCTTTGCTCAAGGCCGTTGAAGAGAATCTTTAGATCGGGATAATGGGCCAATAAGGCCTGACGGATCATGACATATCGTTGGCCATACTCGCGCGCTGTTTCGCCCCCATTTTCATTGCCGATTTCGATATATCTGAGATCATAGGGCGTAGGATGACCGTTGGCCGCCCGCTTGGCTCCCCACGGGGTCGAAGTGGGCCCCTTGCAGTATTGCAATAAATCCAGAATGTCATCGACGATCGGTTGCATCTTGTCCAGGGGACAGATGCCCCACCACTTTTTATCCTGCGGATTCTCACTGATTCCAGCTGAGGTGACATACACCGGTTCCGCGCCCAAATCCTCGCACAGTTGAAGGTACTCGTCCAAACCGAAGTACAAGTCGTTTTTGTAATCCCATCGATTTCTTGTGGCCCCAGCCCTCTGCTCGATCGGGCCAATGGAATTCTTCCAGTCCCAACAGGCATTCATGCTGGAAGATTCCGCCGTGCAGCCTCCAGGAAACTGTATGTATTTAAACTTTAGATCAGCCAATTTCTCAGCCAGGTCGAGCCGCAGGCCGTTGGGTCGATTCTTCCACGTAGGTGGCATGACGGTCGTGACATCGAAATAAACATCTCCGATCGTCGAGGCATATAACGCAAGGCGGTTGTTTGCGGTAACCCCTGATACCCCTTTAGTAGTAAGGTCGCAAGTGAAATGCTGCCAGCTCGAGCTTGGCCTGAATTCTTCCGATTCTGCATAAACAGCGCCGTCATTGCTTTCCAGCTTGGCCTTCAAAGTTCCAGCAAAATTCGGACCTTTCTTAGCCCAGAAAGATATCTTGTATTGTGTGTTGTTTCTCAGCCCAATTCCCCAGTAACCTGCATTGGCCAACGCCACGCTTCCTGAATCCACCGAAGTAACGGAAAGCTTAGCGCAATGTTGTTGATGGGGATTGAGCATCTCTGTATCGGAAGAAGTTTGTGCAGACAAACTACCTTTGGAAGATCCTGTCTTTACCACGTACCACGCCGTGACGGGATCATCCAGCTCCTCAAACGAAGGGTTGTTGATGAGCTGTGCGTATAATCCTCCCTCAAACTGGTGATTGAATTCTTCAAGTTGCTGACCTCTGCAAATATCTGCCACAACCGCGCCCGGTTTTGAAACATCAACAACGCAGGTACTTTTCCAATGGGTATGCTGTTCCATTGGAGTTGGGGCGCTGGTCGTTTCCGCGGCAAAGACATCGAGTGAAGACGGGCCCCCGCTCATACCCCCGAGAGTTATACCTCCGGCAGCTAGCCGACCGAGAGAGCTAAGAAATTGACGACGATCATGCGGGATCTTCTTCATGCCACATCTCCTTAAAGTGCCGTTCGAGAAGCCTCGCTCAGCCCGTCGGAGCCGTGCGCAGATGGACTGTTGTGGTCAGACCAAAAATACTCAAATAAGATGCGAGGTGTCAATTGCAAATATTTGAAATCGAAGTCTAGAAGTTGTGACCTGTATGCTGGCCACGCGTTCATTTTCGGACACAAAACCCTCCGAAACGGACAATTGAGCTCTCCGTGCGTCTACAGTTTCTCCGCGGATTCATTTATTTTCAGTTGCTTAGCGTGCCTGCGGTAACGGAACGACAATTGCGTAAACATCCGGCGGAGTGATCACTATGGTCAGCTGGCTCCAGGATCTTCGCTACGCAGTGCGGCAGTTGCGCAAATCACCCGGGTTTACGTTCACAGCGACCCTGACATTGGCGATGGCGATAGGCGCCAACGCAGTTGTGTTCAGCGTGATGAATGGCCTGATCCTGCGGCCTCTGCAGATCCCAAGGACGGAAAGCCTCTACACCATTGAGCGCGCCAGCGACAAGGACACGAGCACGTCGTATCCCGACTATGTAGACCTTCGCACAAGGAATCGTAGCTTCGAGGATCTTGCGGCATACAGCATTCCCCAGGTGGGGCTCGATAGCAGCGAGGGTCCGGTCGCTACCTGGGGCGTAGAGGCTACCGGGAACTACTTCGATGCTTTGGGCATTCAACCCTTTCTAGGTCGCTTCTTCCACGGCTCCGATGAACGCGGGCCGAATAGCGCTCCGTTCATCGTGCTCGGTTACGCATATTGGCACACTCATTTTCACGATGACCAAGGCGTGTTGGGTCGCGTCGTTCGGGTGAACAAGCATCCGTTCACCATTTTGGGCGTGGCGCCCGCGAACTTCCGCGGCACTTTGGTGTTCTACTCGCCCAACTTCTTTGTGCCGTTGGTCGACAAGGAACTGGTGGAGGGAGCCACGGATCTGAGCGAACGCGGAAGCCGCGGGCTGCTTCAGGTGATGGGACATCTCAAGGCAGGGGTCACTCCCGCGCAGGCGATCGCCGATTTCAATGCGATCGGCGCCTCGCTCGAGAAAGCCTATCCGAAAAACGAACGCGACATGCGTTTCGCTCTGGGCCGGCCAGGCTTTCTCGGCGACCAGTTCGGCGGCCCCATCCAGGAGTTCGTTGCCGGACTGATGCTGCTGGCTACATTGATACTTCTGGCCGCGTGCGCCAATCTCGGCGGCCTGTTTGCGGCGCGGGCTGCCGATCGATCGCGCGAAGTGGCACTGCGCCTGGCGCTCGGATCGAGCCGGAATCGCGTTCTGCGTGGCTTGTTTACGGAAGCCGTGCTGATTTCGATCATCGGCGGCGGCGCGGGAGTCTGGGCCAGCGTAGCGTTATTGCGCTGGCTGAGCGGCTGGCAGCCGTTCGGAAATTTCCCTGTGCAAACGCCGGTTACTCCCGACGCGAGTGTGTATGGAATCGCGTTGCTGCTGACGCTTCTGAGCGGATGCCTGTTTGGATCCGTGCCGGTGGGGCAGGTTTTGCGCGCGAGTCCCTACGAGATCGTCAAGGCAGGATCCTCGGCCCAATTCGGAAGGCGGCTTTCTGCCCGAGATGTATTGCTTATCCTACAAATATCGCTATGTGCCGTGCTGGTCACCTCGTCGCTGGTGGCCGTACGCGGTCTGGTGCGCTCCCTGCACGGCAATTTTGGCTTCGACCCGCTGCACTCCATCCTGGTGAACGCCGATCTGCACATGGCGGGTTACACCGGCGATCGTGTGCCCATTATGCAAAGAAACATCCTTGCCACGGTGGAAGTTATTCCCGGTGTAGAGACGGCGGGATTGACGGATCAACTGCCGCTCAACGACAGTAATTCCTCCAACATTTTCAGCGACGATACGGCCGACCTGAGCGCTTCGCTCGCCGTTGCCACCCCTTACGTGTTTCACATCTCTCCCGCATATCTTCAGGCAGAGGGAACGGTGCTGATTGCAGGAAGAAGTTTCACCTGGCACGACGGCCAGAACTCGCCGCGCGTGGCGGTTGTGAATCGGGAGTTTGCCAGGAAGATCTTCGGCTCAGAGAAAGTTGCCATGGGACGGCACTTCAAAATGCCCGATGGAACGCGGGTTGAGGTAGTGGGCGTCGCGGAAGACGGGAAATACGCTACGCTGACCGAAGATCCGCACCCGGCCATGTTTCTTCCTCTGCTGCAATGGCCCTCCGGCGCGAGTTGGATGGTGGTGCGCTCGAGCCGCGATCCGCAAGAATTGGGAGCAGCCATCAGGCGTGCGTTGCACCAGGTGGATGCAGGGATCCCCGTCGAGGTGGAAGGGCGCCGGGACGAAATGGTCACGTCACTGTTTGGTCCCAGGATGGCCACGATTGCTCTCGGCGTTTTGGGGGTGATGGGCGCCATGCTTTCGATCACCGGCATCTTCGGGTTGGCGGCGTATACGGTGAGCAAGCGCCTGCGCGAGCTGGGGATACGGGTTGCCCTGGGCGCAAAGAGGGTTCAGGTGCTTCAGGCAGCTCTAAGTAGACCTTTCAAACTGCTGGCGTTCGGCTCGGCCGCCGGCTTAGTGTTGGGGCTTTTGACCACACGTTTACTCGCTCTCATTGTGTACCAGGCAACACCGCGCGACCCCCTCGTCCTGCTTGGGGTTGTATTAACCATGTTGTTGATCGGGATTGCGGCTGCATCCATTCCAGCCCGCCGTGCCCTCGCCATCGATCCTGTTAGATTGCTGCGTGAAGAGTGAATTGCATTATTCGTCGCGCGCGGAGCGGATCGCGCGCTCTCGCTTCTTCCGGTTGATCGCGTCGGCACAGATCATCGCGTCAAGGGAGGTCTAAAAAGAGTACCGCTCATCTTGCCCGATTTAGCGTTGTTCTGGTGGACGGTAACCGCAGAGCTATCCCAAAAATCCGTGGGGTTAGCAGCCACTTTGTTCACCACGGCGGGCTCAGACTGGCCTGCAAAGCTGAAAGTGAAAGTTTTTTTCTTTGCCAATTCTGTTGGGCCGAACGGTCCATCGACCCGGCCCGCGCCATCCAGCACAGCGAGACGCGCTCCCGTTGCAAAGAGTTCCAAACGTACATGACTGGATGGCTGTAAATGTAAAAGCTGCTGGCCAAACATCAGCTGGAAGTCATCCCAATGGGTCTTGACGATATAGGCGGGGATGATGCTGACATAGACCGTTCCCTTTAGCACAGAGACGTTCGATGTCCTCGCTCCCGAGGGAAGCAGTTCCAGACGGTGAAACTGAACTGAGGAATATGGGCCGAGACGTAGGGCGCTGTTGTCGTCGAACTCGACTTCGGCCCTGCCCATGACGGTTTGAATGACATTTCCCTCGGTTACAGGAGTGTGAGCATGGGCCGGCTGAAATTCTGTGCCGATGCTGTTAGCAAGCTGCACTTCACCCTTCACATCGCTCAACCACGCAATGGCTACCTTCCCGCTGCCATGAGGCGGATTCAAACCGTGGGGAGATTTAGAGTCGTTACTCGATGCCGTCGACGGGGGATTTGCCGTTTGCCAAGCATGCAACGACCGCAGGTTCCACGTCGACGCGGACATTAGAATTAACGCAAACTTTGCAATTGCCTCCACTTCTTTTTCTCGCCCTGGCGGAAGTGAATAATGACGGCAGCTTTAGGACAAGTTGCGGAGCGTCCCCATCCCTTCCAGGAATTAATGATGCGGTGTCGCGTCGAACTTACCTTCGAATCGGTCTTGTGCCATGTTCATGATTTCCGCTACGGCCCCTTGCCCGACGCCACCCATGATTGCGATCGTTCGCGCTGCCATCTGCTTATTAAATTGCGCCAGTCCCTGGTCAAATTCAATTGCTGCGTTTTCCAGGTGCCGGGCTCCTAGCGGAACGTCCTTGGAGCTGTGGACGTTCAACCGACTGCACCAAAGAAACAAGAGTAGGACTGCCCTCTGGAAACGAGCGATCGATTCGAGCACTGCGTATGTGATTCAAGTAACCGCAACGCCTCAAGGGTAAGTGATTCAGAGGAAGCGCTGATTCGTGCGGGGAATCAAAGGTTGTGTTATACCGTATACTACATAGGATGCGGGGTCACTGACAGGCTTTTCCTGATGAGGAAAACCAGATCCATCGAGCCACGGGGGCTCACCGGTACGGGAGTCTAACGCAATGATTCGTAATTCTGCACCCAATCGCCTAAGCCAGCCCCTGTGGCGCATTCATTGCACCCTCCTGTGGCCTTGCCTAGGGACAACTGCCACCGTGGTAGTGCTCTTCTACGCGATCGCCGGGTATCTAGGGAGCGCCAATATGTTTGGGGATCACCCTCGGTGGCGAGGGATGACCCGCGGACCATCTGACTTTGGACTCCGTAGCGAATCGGTCTCATTCGATTCGACAGATGGCATTCCATTGAAAGCCTGGTGGCTTCCGGCTTCGGATACGCCACGAGGAGCTGTCATCATCGCTCACGGGATCGATCACACGCGGCAAGTCATGCTGCCTCGCGCCGCCTTCCTCGTCCGCGGCGGGTTCGACGTTTTGACGATGGATCTCCGGGGCCACGGCGAGAGCAGTGGGAGCATTGTGTCACCGGGGCTCCTGGAGGCGCGAGACATCCTCGGTGCAGTTCGATTCATCCGGACACGTGGAAATAACGAGCCTGTCGCGTTACTGGGAGTCTCGTACGGCGCAGTCGCTTCCGTGATCGCTGCCACCGAATCTCCTGAGATTGCAGCAGTCATCAGCGATAGCGCCTTTCTGACCGGAAAGGACGTTTCGGACGATATCAGCCAGCACTATCTTCACGATTCCCGGACGAACTTCTGGGTACGAGCCCTCTTACTGGCCTCGTCTCTACCAGGCGTAGCTCGTGCGACAATGCTGACGTATTATCTCCGCAGCGGAATCTACCTGGGCCCGGAATTGTTATCGCTCATTCCGTTTGCCAGCCGCGTTCACATTCCCACCTTGATCATATCCAGCGGCCGGGACTGGATCGTGCCAACCGACAAGGCACGACAGATTCTGTCAGCGATTCCGGACAATCGAAAGGAATTCCTGGTAATCCCAGATGCCGCTCACGACACCGCGTACAGCGCAGCGCCGACGCTCTATGCGAGTGGGGTACTGAGTTTTCTTGAAAGATCCATAAAAAGTAACGTGCGGGAAGGCGGGACGTTAAGTTTGCTTAGATGATGGGAACAAACGGACGGTCAAGAACGTTTAAGGAGAGAGCATCCTGAATTAGAGGTTCACAGAACCGAAGTGAGGGAAAGATGAAACGAGACCTGCGATTTGCGATTCGGATGCTTTTGAAGCAACCCGGCTTTAGCCTGATTGCGGTCCTCACTCTGGCGCTGGGGATCGGGGTGACTTCCGCGGTGTTTAGTTTGATCCAGGGGGTGCTGTTAACGCCGCCACCCTACAAGAAACCGCAGCAGCTCATGCTTGTGCAGAGCGCACGGACAGACGGGCAAAAAGAGGAAAACCCGCGCGGCTGGCCCTCCCAACAATGGCTGGACTGGCAGAAGGAAGCGAAGTCATTTGAGGGATTTGCCGGCTATGATTGGCAGTTCAATTTCCTGATCCGCAATGACGGGAGTCAATCGATCCAGGGCATGGCGGTGACCAGGGATTATCTGCGGATGATGGGATTGCGCCCCGTGCTGGGGCGGGGCTTTGCCGAGCAGGACTTCGCTCAGGGGCCGGTAAAGGTCATTCTTCTGGGGTACGAGTTCTGGCAGCGGATGTTCAACGGCGATCCGCAAATCATAGGCAAAACGGTGCGTATCAGCCGGTGGGACGTAACGCCGACCATCATTGGCGTGATGCCGCCGGGAGTGCGCTTTTTGCCTTCCCCGGGGAACGCAAAAGAGCCGAATTACGACGTGAACGCGCTGGTGGAGTTCTGGAGTCCTGCCGACCCCAACCCGCAACGTATGAAAGATCCTGATTGGAATGTGGTGGCGCGACTGAAGGATCGAGTGACGCTACAGCAAGGGCAAGGCGAGCTGGCGGTGCTGACAGCGAGGGAGGCACAATCGGAGAAACAGTTTGAAGGTTTCCGGCCGCAACTGCAATCGCTGACTGACGAAATGAACCAGGACGGCCGGGGCATTTTGTTTCCGCTGCTCGGCGCGGCTGCGCTCGTGCTCCTCATTGGTTGCGGCAACGCTGCGGCTTTGCTGCTGGTACGAGGTCTGCAACGCCAGCAGGAGTATGCCGTGCGCAGCGCGATGGGCATGGGACGCATCGCTCTTTTGCGCCAGGTTTCGATCGAAAGTCTGTTACTGGCGCTTCTGGGTGGGGTCTTCGGCGTGGGGCTGGCGGTTGGCATCGTAGAGCTGTTCAAGCTGATTGCGGGACACGCCGTTCCGCGCCTGGATAACGTGACGGCCGGATGGGCGGTGCTCGCATGGGGGTTGGGTGCGGCAGTGCTGGCGTCCATGTTGGCAGCTATTTTTCCGGCGTTGCGGGCGTTTCGGCTGGATCCGATCGAGGTGCTGAAGAATGCCGGCCCGAAAGGAACTGCGGGGCTCGGGGAACGTCGCCTTCTGCGCGGCGTTACCATCGCCCAAACCGCACTGACGCTCGCGCTGCTTGTCGGGGCCGGCTTGCTGATTCGCACCATGATCAATATTGCGAGAGTTCCCTCGGGTTACAACACAAGCCACATCTTAACCATGAGTGTTACGGAGGTTCGGAGTTTTTCAGAGTGGGCCAATTTTCACAAGCAGGCCTTGCAACGGGTCTCGGCTATTCCGGGAGTGCAATACGCGGCATTCGCGTGGGGAGTGCCGCTTACCGGAAATAATTGGCCCGCGACCATGGAAATCGAAGGGCAGCCTCCCGCGGCCAAGGAGAGCGACAAGATCGCGCTGCCGCTTCGTGCTGTCACTGAGGACTATTTCAAGCTGATGGGTCTGCCAATGCTCGGTGGACGGGAGTTTCGCTCGAGCGATGAAGGCAGGGCGCCAAGTGTAGCGATTGTCAACCAGGCCTTTGCGGATCGCTTCTTTCCTCATGGCAATGCCATAGGGCGGAAGATATGGCTGCAGGGCCGCGACCATCCGGCTACCGAAATCGTCGGCGAGGTCTCCAATGGCCGAACCGATGACTTGACCCAGGCGGCGTCCCCGGAGATCTATATGTCGTTGTGGCAGGCGACTGCGTTCTCGAAACACCTGGTGGTTCGCACGGCGGCGGATCCACGGACGGTTATGGTTGCAGTGCAACGAGAACTGCGAGCAGTGGATCCTACCGCCGCCATCGAAAACCCCAAAACCCTGACACAGATTCGCGACGATTCTCTGGCCTCGCGAACCTTCGCGATGCAGCTGCTGGTCGGCTTTGCCGTCGTGGGCAGCATGCTGACACTGGTGGGAATCTACGGTGTGCTTGCGCTGTCGGTCGCCTCGAGACGCCGTGAGCTGGGGATTCGCGTGGCGGTGGGCGCTCAAAAAAAGGACATCCGGAACCTCATCTTCGGCGAAGGATTTCGTTTAATCGCCGGCGGAGTATTCGTGGGTTTGGCGCTGGCGATTGTTTTGTCCAGAGTACTGAGAACTTTTCTGTTTGAGGTCAAACCTAACGATCCGATGACCTTGGTCGTGGTGGGCGCATTATTCGCGGGCGTGGCGATGCTCGCGTGTTGGGCGCCAGTGCGACGAGCTGTAAAGGTGGACCCGCTGGAGGCGTTGCGCTACGAGTAAGTTGCTTCGCGGAAGTATATTCACAGGGGAAGGGAATCTGCTATGGCGACTCTGCTTCAGAACCTCCGCTTCAGTTTGCGCCAGCTGGGTAGAAATCCCGGCATGACGATCACGATCTTGCTGACCGTGGCGCTGGGGATCGGCGCGAACACCGCGATCTTCACCGTGGACTACGCAACGCTGTTGGCTCCGCTGCCCTTTCCCCAGCCCAACCAGCTGGTGATGGTCTGGTCGAAAATTCAGGACAACCGCAACGGAGTTGCGGCGGGTGACTTTACGGACTGGAAGCAACAGAACACCGTCTTCTCCGATATCAACGCGTGGAGCGGGACCAGCTTCAACATCGCTACCAAAGACCAGCCGCAGTTTCTGCAGGCGAGCATCACCACGCCGGGCATGCTGCAAATGGAGGGGGAGCCGCTGTTCCTGGGGCGCTACTTCCTGCCGGAAGAAGGCCAGGCGGGCCATGAACACGTGGTGATCCTCACCCACAAGCTTTGGCAAAAGTTGGGGGCAGATCCAAAGATCATTGGCACGACCCTTCGCCTGGATAATGAGCCTTATACCGTCGTGGGCGTGCAGGCCCCGGGCGATGCAGATCGGGGACAGAACCAACTTACGGTGCCGCTGGTCTTTAAGCCGGAACAGCTCAACCATGACTTCCACTGGCTGGTGGTGATGGGGCGGATGAAGCCGGGCGTGACGCTGCACCAGGCACAGCAGGATATGGACGCGGTCACGGCGCACATCGCGCAGGTGTATCCGAAAAGCGACAAGGGTTGGGGCGCCAAAGTTGAGCCGCTGAAGAATGATTTTCTGCCGCCGGAGCGAATCCAGATGCTGTGGCTGCTGCTGGGCGCCGTCGGCTTTGTGCTGCTGATTGCCTGCGTCAATGTGGCCAATCTGCTGCTTGCGCGCGGGATGACGCGGCAGAAAGAGCTGGCCGTGCGTAGCGCTCTGGGAGCGGCGCGGGGCACCATCTTTGGACAATTGCTGACGGAAAGTCTGCTGCTGACCCTCGCTGGCGGCGTGCTGGGCGTAGGCGTGGGGTATGCGATGCTGCAGGGATTGATCGCTGCGATGCCGCGAAACACACTGCCCAATGAGGCAGACTTGCGGCTCAACCTGCCGATTCTGATTTTCACGCTGGTCGCGACAACGCTGGCCGGGCTGCTGGCAGGTTCTGCGCCGGCATGGTATGCCTCGCGTGTCGATCCCGGCGAATCGCTCAAGGAGGGCGGCCGCACCGGAACCAGCGTGGCCAAGCATCGGCTGCGGCGCCTTCTGGTCATTGGTGAGTTCGCTCTGGCGCTGGCTTTGCTGGCCGGCGCGGGACTGGCGATTCATAGCTTCTGGAATCTCACGCGGGTGGACCTCGGCGTCCGGACGGATCACGTGCTGACTTTCTCTCTGCCGGTGCCTGATTCGCGATCGAAAGACCCAGCGCAGATCACCGCGTACTACCGGGATATCCTGGCGCACATCGGCGCGGTTCCCGGGGTTTCCCATGCCACCGCGATGACGGGGTATCCGCTGTTTGGCGCCGGCTTCGGCATGCCGTTCACACTTGCGAGCGGAACGGCCTACGCCGATTCATCGCAACGGCCAGGCGCCGGCTTTGGGATGGTGACTCCGGATTATCTCGCTACTTTGGGGATTCATCTCGTGAAGGGACGGTCGATCAGCGAACAAGACAGCGCCAACAGCGTAAAAGTGGTGATGGTGAACGAGTCATTCGCAAAGAAATATCTGCAGGGAAAAGATCCACTGCGGCAGCGCGTGGTGGTAGAGCAGCTCACTCCTGGGGTGCAAAAGCTTGGCCCCGGGGTCGAGTGGCAAATTGTCGGTGTATATCACGACGTGCATGCGGCCGACCGGCACGACCACCTGGAGGAGATGCTGGTTCCGTTCTGGCAAATACCCTGGCCGCAGGCGACCATCAGCGTGCGCACAGCGGAAAATCCGGCTTCGATGCAGACCAGCATTGCGGCGGCGGTGCATGCAGTCGATCCGCAGATCGCTCTGGCGGAACCAAAGACTTTAGAGCAGATCCGAGAGGAATCGCTTTCCGACGAGCGGTTCACACTGATTCTCTTCGGCAGCTTCGCTGTGGTGGCGCTGTTTCTGGCGACGCTGGGCATTTATGGCGTGGTGGCGTTTTCCGTGGCGCAGCGCTCGCATGAGATCGCGGTGCGCATGGCGCTGGGCGCGACGCGCAATCGCGTCTTGGCACTGGTGGTGCGGGAAGGTACGGTGCTGGCTGCCATCGGCCTGGGTTTGGGGCTGATCGGTGCCTACTTCGTGGGCCGCGCGATGCAGAGTATGTTATTCGGCGTGCGGGCGCTCGACCTCTCCGCTTTCAGCGTAGTAGCGCTCATCCTGCTGGCATCTGCGCTGCTGGCCTGCTACCTTCCGGCACGGAGAGCAGCATCGGTTGAGCCGATGCGAGTATTGCGGACGGAATAACAATGAGCAGCTCCTCCTTCTTGAGTGGACGCCCCCACACCAGGGCTAAAGAGGCTGCGGAAAAACTCGCAAACCGCTTCAGAAGTACCCACCAGGGCTTAAGCCCCGAGTTTTATTGCCCAATGTTTAAGCGGGTTTGAGAACCCGCTCCCCCGGACTGAAGTCCGGGGCTGGCACGAAGCGCGAGCAGGTATCCTTTACTCTTGCCGCAACGCTTTCACAGGGTCGATCAAGCTTGCGCGGAGGGCCGGCAAAAAGCTGGCCAGGAGCGCTGCCAGCACGAGCAGCGAAATCATCATCGGGTACGTTGCGGCGTTGACGGGCCGCATCCCTTCAACCAGGTGCCGCAAAAGTTGCCCTGCTGCCAAAGCCGCGATCATGCCGAGACCCACTCCCACAGCGATCATTTTCAAACTCTGGCGAAGCACCAGCCACATTACGTCGTGCGCGCTCGCTCCCAGCGCCATTCGCACGCCGATCTCAGAGGTCCGCTGGCGGGTCAGATAGGCCAGTACGCCGTAAACACCAATACAGGCAAGCAGCAAAGCTATTCCGGCAAATATGCCAAATAGAAACGAGAGGAAGCGCTGCCGGGCAAGAGATGCGCCAATCAGCTGTTCCATGTCCCGTATCTCGTAGAGCGCCTGATCACCAGAGGCGCCACGTAGTTCGTGTTGCAAGGGGTCGACGACGTTAAGAGGCGAAGTTCGCGTCCGAATCGTGATCGACATGATCGATGAAAAGAAGTGCAACAACGGGACGGGCACTTGAGCGAAAGCGTAATACATCTGGTCGTGCACAGGCGACTGATCGTCGCCTGCCAGACCCCAGTGCCGCACATGGCCAACCACGCCAATGATGCGAACGGGAGCACCCAGCGCATAAACCCAGAGACGTTTGCCGACGACATCCTTACGGCCAAAAGCATGCTGCGCGAGATTTTCGTCGACGACCACGACCGGTTCACTCCCCTCTCGATCTTGCTCATCGAAGAAGCGGCCCTGATGCAGCGGGATGCCCATGACCTTGAGGTAGTCGGGGGTTACGCTGGAAGCCAGCGCGAACGGCTCTTGCCCGGGAGGGAGCGGAGTGGGCGTGGTTCGGTAGTCTAGAACGTTTTCTCCCTCGCGCATCGGGACGATGTCTGACAGAGCGGCGAATTGCACATCCGGTACTCGCCGCGCGCGATCCAGCACCTCCTGCCATGCAGATCGGATCTGTGACGGGTCTGCCATCGCATTGGGCGAGAGTGCGAACCGCGCCGTCAGCACATTTCGTGGATCCAGGCCCGGATTCAGGGAGGAGAGCGTTAGCAGAGTGTGTCCGAGCATTCCCGCCGAGACCAGTAAGACTACCGCAAGCGCGATCTCAGAGATGACGAATGGGCTGTGCAGATGGCGCGAAGCCGCGGTCACCGTCCTTCCACCGCGCAGCGCTTGTTCGAGCCTCTGCATGGGAACGCGTAGCGCCGGTGCTAACCCAAAAAGGAGACCACATAAAAGCGACATCGCGATGGCAAAACAAAGCACGCGCCAGTCAATGCGGATCTCGTCGGCGCGCGGCAATGAGCCCGGCCAGAGCGCCACGAACGGATGCAGGCTCACGGCTGCCGCGAGAATACCCACAAGACCGCCGCAGAGTCCAAGCACAGCGCTCTCGGTCATGCATTGGCGAATCAGGCGGCCGCGGCCAGCTCCAAGCGCCACCCGCATGGCCAATTCCCGCTCACGAGAAACCGCGCGTATCAGAAATAAACTCGCGATATTCACGCACGCGATGAACAGAACCAATCCCACCGCGGACAGGAGCAGCCAGAGAGTGCCGCGAACATCCTTGACCATTTCCTGCATGAAAGGACGGACAAGCATCCGGACCTCGGCGTCCGACTTCGGATATTCGCGTGCCAGACGGCGGTTGATGAGGCTGACTTCTTCCTGAGCCTGATTCAGAGTGACCCCCGAAGCCAGGCGGGCCACGACCTTGACGAAAGCCGCCTTGCGGTTGTGCATTCTGGGGTCAGTGCTCTGACCGATCGGAGTGAATACGTCCGCCTCCCCGGATAATTGAAAACCCGGGGGCGCGATACCGATGACCACATAGTGGGTGCCGTCGAAGATAAGCTTTCTGCCCAGCACTGTGCGATCCCCGGCGAACCGACGCTGCCAGAGATCGTAGCTAATCATCGCCACCGGTGCTGCACCCAGGCGATCTTCATCAGAGTGGAAGGCGCGTCCATAGAGAGGGCTGATCCCTAGAGTGGGGAAGAGGTCCGCCGAGATCTGCCGGCCGTCCACGTACTCCGGCTCTCCTGGGGAGCTGATCGTGCCGCCGGTGTAGGTCCACGCGGCCAACACCAGGCTGCGGCTTTGCTGATGAATATCCTTGAAGTCCGGGTAGGAGTAACCCCAGACCTCGCCCAGATGCTCCACGAATCCATGGAGCACGACGAGTCTGTCCGGCTGAGCAAAGGGGAGAGGTTTGAGCAGGACGCTTTGGATGAGCGCGAACATGACGGTTGTCGTGCCAATCCCAAGGGCAGAAATTAGCACCGTGACGACGGCAAACCCTGGCTTGTGGCGGAAGGTGCGGAATGCATAGCACGTGTCCTGGAGCAACTCTTCGGCCCAGCGGGTGCCACGAGCTTCCCGGCAATTTTGCTTCACCTGCTCAGGACCGCCAAGCGCCATCCGGGCTTCACGTTGCGCATGTGCGGCAGGGCGGCCGCGGGCGATCAGGTCACTTGCATGTTGGTCTAGATGGAATCGCAGCTCCTTTTCTAGCTCGGCTTCCAAACGGTTCCGACGCCACAAACGAGACCACCAGTTCATTGCGCACCTCGCTCAGCGGTACCGAGAATGAGGCCGACGCCCTCGATCAACCGTTGCCAGCTAGCGGCCTCGGAATCCAACTGCTTCCGGCCTTTGCGTGTCAACTTATAGAACTTGGCTTCACGCCCGGTTTCAGTCCTTTTCCAATCGGCTGCCAGGAAACCACGATTTTCCAGCCGGTGCAGTGCCGGGTACAGCGAACCCTCCGGAACTTGAACGACACCGCGGGATACCTGTTCCAGCCGTTGCGCGATCGCGTATCCGTGAACCGGCTCAACCGCGACGGCCTTCAGGATCAGCAGGTCGAGAGTACCTTGAGGGAGGTCGGATTTCTGGGCTGCCACTGATACCTCCACCTTCTATGGGTAAAGTAGCAGAGCACGCATAGAAGTGCAAGGTATGGCCTGTATGGTCGAATGAAATAGTGGTCGATGTTTGCAGCCGGCGCGACGCAACCAGCGAAGATAGTCCACATTAATAAGATCGTAAGGAGTAACCTGATGACCAGGTACTTAACATGCCGATCTCTTCTAAGATCGTAACCAGGGCCCCACTTGTTATCGCCTTTCTCGCAGTATCTGCAATCACACTGGCACAAAGTCCCAGAGCTCTGACGGAATCCGGCACGGTAACCGGGGTTCGCGAAGGCGGATTGAATGTCTACAAAGGCGTTCCATTCGCTGCCTCTCCGGTCGGCGAGTTACGTTGGCGGCCTCCGATACATGTTGCAGCCTGGACTGGCGCGCGTAAGACAGATGCGTTTGCTCCGGCGTGTATGCAAACTGGCGTGTCGATGCCAGGCGAGACGCCGCCAGCAGTGAGTGAGGATTGTCTCTACCTCAACATCTGGACGCCGGCCAAAAGCGTGCGCGAACATTTGCCGGTGATCGTCTGGATATACGGTGGGGGTTATATCAACGGGTCGGCCTCGATGCCCTTGTACTGGGGCGACCGGCTCGCTCACAAAGGCGTGATAGTGGTCACCATCGCGTATCGACTCGGTCCGCTTGGCTTTCTTGCGCATCCGGAGCTGACGCGCGAGTCCCCACACCACTCGTCCGGGAATTACGGCTTGATGGATCAGATTGCCGCACTCGAATGGATTCAGAGGAACATAGCGGCCTTTGGCGGCGATCCGAAAAGCGTAACCATCGCTGGTCAATCTTCGGGGGCGATCTCGGTCAGCATCCTAATGGCCTCGCCTCTTGCGAGAAACCTGTTTCAGCGCGCGATCGGAGAAAGCGCGGCTTGTTTGAGCCGCTCCAACTCGCACCCAAGTTCCTGCTGGCCAATGCAGAACACGACGGCGAGAAATACGCCGCTTCGCTTGGTGCGACCTCTCTCCAAGAGCTACGCCTGTTGCCAGCCGATCGGCTCACCGGCAATGCCGGTGGCATATCCCACCCGGTGATCGAACCCTATGTACTTCCTCTTTCACCTTACGTGGCATTCGCCTCGGGGCTGCAGAACGATGTCCCGCTGTTGATCGGTTCGAACGCCGACGAGGCGCGTGCGATGATCGATGTCACTCACGAGACGGCCGCCCTGTTCGACAGCGACATGGAGCACAGCGTCGGTCAACTGCCGCCTCCGCTGCTGGCGGCATATCCCCACGCGACAGACGAAGAGGCGAAGCAGGCCAGGCTCGGCCTGGAGCGCGATCTCCGCTTTGGCTGGGACATGTGGGCCTGGGCAAGATTGCAGGCAGCAACCGGCCAAAACAAAGTCTACTACTACTCGTTTCGCCAGCGGCCACCTTTCCCTGCCGGCTCAGTCTACGAGGGGTGGGGCGCGAGCCACTATGCCGAGCTCTGGTACGTCTTCGACCATCTTGACCAGGAGCCTTGGCGGTGGACCACGGAAGACCGGAAAGTGGCCGAGGAGATTTCCAGCTACTGGGTCAACTTCGCAAAGTCGGGCAATCCGAACGGCCAGGACCTTCCGCAGTGGCCTGCGTTCACCACCACGCAGAGCAAGGTCCAATATCTGGGCGATCCGATCACCGTGGGCGGCGTGGCGAATATCAGTGGCTTGACCGTCTTCGATGCCGTCTACACGACGGTACGAGGCAAACCATTTGCCGCACGTTAACCCGCCTGGCGCCCAAGCCCCGGCGGGGGAATCGCTCTCTTCGACTTATAGTGGTTGCCACCGAACGCTGGCATAGCTCGAAGCGAGGCTCAGGCCGGTTTCCTGACGCAGTATTGCCGGCCAACGTAGCCCGACCGTGGTGGTTGCTGAAGATAGACGAGCTTTCCATTGAAGTCTTTTGCCGCGGTGTTGGTATAGCGAATATCCGCGATGACCGCAGTCCCCAGCGCCTGCCGGACGACACGCTCAGGCAGACAATGCATCTGCATGTCGCCGCCAGAGCTTGTGAACCACGCTCGTAGACGCGGGCGCAGGTGCACAATGTGGCGGAAGCGTGTCAATGAGGAAGCAAGGTCCGGAGCGGCAAAAGAGTCCTGTACCCCAAAGACCAGCACTCCTCCGGGCGCGAGCACCCGTGTAAACTCGCGCAGATAGTTCAGGGCAAGAGGCCGGGGGACGTGTTGCAGGACCAGATTACTGTAGAGGAAGGAGCAACTTTCATCGGTGAAGGGCAGCTGCGGCGTCGCGTTGACCACATACCGGCAATGCTCGTACTGATTCAGCGTGTTGGCCTGCGTAATCATCTCCTGCGAGATATCAACGCCGACACACGACCGGAAGCGCTGGGCTAAGGCCTGGGTTAGCCGTCCCACGCCACACCCGAAGTCCAGAGCGGTCCCACCCCAGTCCGGTTGCAATCCGATGGCTTCCAGATGCTGGAGAACGGTTTCAACCTCCGCATCACCGGTGGCCATGAATTCTGAGACATCCCACTTACCGCCGGATTTCCTCTCGTCGGTGAGAATAGCGGACAGTGCATCCCTTTGCGCGAGAGACTCCCAGTCTCTCTTCAGACCGCTCAACTTACTCATAAAGACACTCCCTCTGACTCCCGGATCTGTTTGATTGCAGGCGCACGAGCCCGACGCACAGACGGTCGTGGAGCAGGCGGGGCAGACGAACGGCAGCTTAGCTACGCGATTCGAGAGTGATCCCCCACTACGACTAGTACATCGCGGGACGAGCGGTAGTATGTCACGGGAGTGTCAGCGCTTCGTCACATGAGTGTCACCCAACTTCCGACGGCACGAAGCGATCGCGACAACGATGATCTTCTCTGGACTCTTCATAGTTCATTCAAACTGGTTCAGATCGGTGTCGGGAGCAGGGTGACCCAGCGCACGACACATGGCAACAATTTGGCCTTTGTGATGAAAGGCATGCGTAAGGACATGATGAAGGACGAGCGCCGGAGTGCGGACGGCAACGTCCCCATCGGAGAAATGAAGCTCGGCATCGGCATTGAGCTGTTGATTGGTCAAGTTCGACAGATAAGCATGCGTCGACTGCCTGACTTCCTTCTGCAGGAGTCTCAGATCGACGACGGCCGGGCATTCTTCAGGGGTTCGGTCAGCGTACCGAAGTCCCCGGAGCGTGTGAACCCAAAACCCTTCGCAGTTGAAAATATGAATTGCTTGTTCACGCAGCGTGCGGAAGCCGAAGCCGGATAACTCCCTTGCGTAATCGCTGGTGGGAATCGTGGACAGGTGATCCAAGACCAGATTGAGGCTGGCGTGGGTCCAGCTATGGAATTTCCGAACCCCGTCGACAGTGAACACTGATCTCTCCTTGCAGGCTCATAATAGATCAGCCTGCGATGAGGCGCCGTGCGCGGGCGCCACGAATCGCGTAATCAAGCAGATACGAAAGGGGGCTCGGTGTTTATTTTTAACAAAACCAGGGCGCCGGCTTTGCTATTGTGTGGCATTTTTCTTTTGGCTGCGGTAGCGGGGCAGCGCCCGCAGTCCGCGGCCAGCGCTCCTCCGAAGCATGAACCCTGCTGCGGTCCGATCGCGCCGGCGGGCGATCGTCTTGCCTCCCTCCTGGACAGCATGAACGTTGAAGCGCTCTGGATCGCAGGCCAACACATCAACTGGGAGACGGGTGAGCCGGACCGCGGCGGCGACTACGAAGGACCCGGTAACCACACCCATTGCAGTGCCTTTTCCGCTGCGGCAGCCAAGCGGCTCGGGGTCTACCTTCTCCGGCCTCCGGAGCATGGACAGCTGCTGCTGGCCAATGCCCAGGCAAAGTGGCTCGACAGCGCAGCCGCGGAGAAGGAGGGGTGGCGGCGGGTATCCGGCATGCAACGCGCGCAGTCGCTGGCGAA
Source organism: uncultured Acidobacteriaceae bacterium (assembly GCA_964609355.1). Lineage (GTDB taxonomy): Bacteria > Acidobacteriota > Terriglobia > Terriglobales > Acidobacteriaceae > PALSA-350. Next base: position 21,669 of record CAZSUK010000595.1, read on the forward strand.
TCAGGGCAGTCTGGTCCTGGTCGTTTATGCCAACCCTGATCCTCACGTTCCCGGGCACGTCGCCATCGTGCGCCCTTCGGAGAAATCCGCGCGTGAGCTCGAAGAAAACGGGCCACAGATCATCCAGGCCGGCACGCACAATCACAACAGTACCAATGTACGAATTGGGTTCAGCAGCCATCCCGGCGCCTGGCCCGATGGTGCCTCCTACTATGCACATTTGCCCCAATAAAAGAAACTCCAAATGGATCCGAGCAAACGGCAGCCCGCCATGATCCGCCAGATAGCCAAGAACCGGCATAGCTTCGAGTCATCGTGTTGCTCGTCCGGTCAGTGCTAGCGGGCCCCACGCTCTAGTAACAACTGCGAAACTCGGTTCTTGCGACAATTGATTGAGCGCTGTAAAGGCGTGTCACCTTTGCGGTCCCGCGCATTCACTGCCGCGCCGGAAGCGAGCAACGCCCGCGCAATTTCGACATGTCCCCGCCGGGCCGCCATATGCAGTGCTGTTGCGCGCGTTACGCCGCCAGACGCGTTCACGTCCGCACCGGCTCGGACCAGCGCACGAACTATCTCGGGACCCGTCTCTGACCCGCATTCGTTCGCCACGCAATAGAGCGGCGTATGGTCGCCGCGACCCTGGATGTTCGGGTCCACACCAAGCCGCAGTAGTAATGCCACCATTTCCAAGCAACCTGCGCCTGCCGCGAAATGCAAGAGAGTGGTTCCCGCAAACCTCCGCCTCGCGAGTGAGGAGTCGCTCTCCACGGCATCGATGACGAACCGAATCAACTCGGCACGGCCGGTTTGAACCATCCGTGCCAGTAATCCCACGAACACCGATGGGCGAGAGGCAAAGCGCGGTGCGAGAGCAAGCGCTTCATCGTCTTGGCCTTCCACAATGGCTGTGATCACGCTGTCCAAAGCCCGCTGCTCGTTCCAGCGGGCAGCCAACTCTTCATGATCCGGCTCGGCAGCATCCCCTCCAATGACATAAGCGGAACTGTGCGAGAAAAAGTGACGAAGCGCATTCCTCGTTGCATCATCCAACGGGGCCCCCTCGAGCGTTACCTCCATGTGGCTCAACCAGGCGCGTCGTGCGTTCGGGCCGATCTGGAAGCGTGCATGTGATTCGCGCAAGCTCAGCCACCATCGGGCCTGCGTTTGCTTTTCGTCTCCGTCCAGGAATTGAATGAGGAAAGCGCCGAACTCTTCGGTAGCACACCTCAGGCTCTTGCCCGGGAAGAACGGGCGAAGAATCGGATCCTTGCCGACGCGCGCATAAAACGCTGCGGACAACCTCCTGCAACCCTCTTCACCACCAAGTGCTTCCAGCAATGGGCGAGGAGGGCGCATGGCAGCGAGTGTACCTCCGGTGTTACCCGCCGCCATGCCAGCGCTTCGGTTAATCGACCATGCAGATCGTCCGCGGTAAAATTTGCTCGACGAATGCAAGCATTGCCGCATTGAACTGCTGGGGACGTTGCAACGGAGCAAAGTGGCTCACGCCATTGAGAAGGATCAATCTTGCACCCGGAATGGTCCGGGCCAAATATTCTGCGTGCTCGCGTTTGATGAATTCGTCCCGCTCGCTTTGTACAATCCTGACGGGCACCCTGATCTTCTCCAGGTCATGCCTGGAGTAATTTGGCTGTGTCCGCTGCATCAGGCCGACATCTTCGACGAAATGTTTGAATTGCTCTGGCGTAGCGGAAAGTCGCTTGTAATCCTTAGTGTGGCGCGAGAAACAACGGTTCAGTGTTGGACTGGGGTCAAGCGGTCTTACGCCGGTTGGATCCATATTGCAGGCAAAGAAGAACACGCCCGCAACGCGATAGGGGTGTTCCGCGGCAAGAATCAAGGCCGTGCACGCGCCGTCGCTCCAACCCACCAGGGCCACGCGGTTTAAATGTAAGGCGTTCATCACGGCCAGAACGTCGGAGGCCATTAATTCATAGGAGTAGGGCCGTCCGTCGCGAGTGCTGCGACCGTGGCCACGAGTGTCAATAACAACTGCACGATAGCCGTTCGCGATCAGAGTTGGCACCTGGTATCCCCAATTGCCACTGTGGCCCAGACCACCATGCAGCAGGATCACGGGTGCGCCGGCCCCATAAGCGCTGTACCAGATGCGAGCTCCGTCGTTCTCGACATAGCCCAGATCGGCGGCGGCCGGTAGCGGCGCGGCGCCGCTCGCCTCGAATCTTATTAGTTCGGGATCGTGAGCCTCCATACAGCTAATGTTAACGCCCTTCTTGTCACATCAGGCCAACATCCCACCGCCGTATTCCATTCACAAATAGGTATTCGTCAAAACCCTGATTTCCCTGGGAGCCCCGCTTACATTGCGCCGCGCATGATCGAGTACATGCAGCAAATAAACCTGGTCGAACCACGAGGTGTGCTTGAAGAGGCGCTTGTGTCGAAGGCCCGTAAAAAGATGAATTTTTCGCATTTCATTTTCGTCATTGAATTCACGCACAGCGAGAAGCTCTCCGGCCCACGGGTTTGCACTCTCAAATCCAGTGTCGTCGAGGTAGACGAGCGTCCACGGCAAGTAGTGGTCTGGCGCTCCGATGAAGACGTTAAGACATGCTTTCGCCGACGAGTAGTAATCCACATCGATCACGACGAAGCCCACAGGGCTGCTTGGGGAGAGGTGGGCTATGAAGGACGGCAAGGTCTCTTCAATATCGCCCAGGATGAGCTTGGCATTCTGGGGTAGCGCCCGTATTAATGCACTGCGGTCGATGAGCGGAAACGATCCTTCGCTGAAGACTTCGGGGTGGTCGCGATGATCGCGAGGTGGGGGCATCCCCTTGCCGGAATCAAAGCCGAAAATTTCGAAATCAACTCCGGTTAGCTTGGTGATATTTCGAGATATCTCGCAAATATTCACGAGGCCCGCGCCTGCAGCAACGCCGAACTCGATCACGGTCACGGATCGTAAACCTTGAGCCAGGGCGAGTTCTGCAGTCTTGAGGAGACTGAAAGCATACTGTTGCCGCACCACCAAATCACAGGCAATTCTCATTTTGTAGTTGCCGAATAACGCGACAAAGATCGAGAGAATGTTAAGGTGTAGCGGCTCCGGGAATCGTTCGTAGAGCACCCTGCCCAGCCGTTTCGGGACCTTGTGCAGCAGGAAGTTTAATCTCATGTGTACCTCCACTTAAAACGATTTAATGGACCCTCAAAATACCTATACACCCGGGTGTTGAGTGGAGGCGATGGCGTTTGTCGGGAGATGTGATGCGGAACAGAGGTTGTGCCAAATCGGAACGCAGAGTTCAGAATTCGGAATCTCAACTTTTACCTGGGGGGACTTGGTTGAGGAGAGTCTCGATCGCATTGCAAGCCAGTGTCTGTCCGTTTTCTTCTTCCATCTCTGCTCCAATCGTCGTCGCTCGCTTCGCGAATTGTGGCTCACAGAGTAGACGGTTGAGAGCTTTTGTTGCATTTTCGAGTGAATAATTGGTTCGCGGTAGGTGCAGCCCGGTGCCAAGTCTTTCAATGCGGGCTGCATTGTCAGGTTGATCCCATCCGTAGGGGACAACCAACATAGGTCTTCCGGCCCGCAACGCTTGCCCCGTTGTTCCAGACCCTCCTTGATGCACATTTACTACGGCGTGCGGAAATATCTGCGAGTAGGGGGCGTAAGGCAGCATAAGAACCTGTGAGGAACACCTTTCGGCAACCGTTTTTTCGCCCACAAGTACGGCTCGCCGCCCTAGTCGCTTCGCAGCCTCTATGCTTACCTCGTAGAAATCGCCTGGATGATGAACCGCAATGGATCCCTGTGTAAATACGATGGGCGCGTCACCTGCAGCTAAGAAGGCTATCAACTCCCTTGAAGGATTACCTTCAGCTTTCTGGCGGTCAAAATATACGAAGCCGGGCTGGATGGTTTGTCGAGGCCAATCAGGTTGCGGTTGCGCCAGCCAGTGCGAGAAAAGCGCCAGGACGAGGTCCGGGGAAAACTTGTCTCGAAAGACAGGGTCGCAGTCCGTGCGCAGTCCCAGTTCCCGGCGCAAACGGCGTACGGGATTGGACCAATGCCAGGTTGCGAGGCGGCCAAGATTGAGTCCTGCTCGATAGGCCCTCCAACCCAGCTTGCGCAAGTGGATGAGGTTCGGTGCATTGACGAGTACCGAGGGATCGTAGGAAGAAAAAAATGAGGATGGGGAGAGGATCCCGGATACCCACCGCAACGAAAGCTTCTCCGCCACCAATGGAGTTGCGTAAACAAGTTCACCGGCGATCACCAGGTCGGCCCCGGCGGCAACGGAAATTAGATCGTCGTAGGTTGCTCTTAACTCCGGCAGTACCAACTTGCGGTATAGAATCTCCGGCCCCCGCCTTAGGTTCTCGCATTGGCGGATTAGTTCCTGGTCAGTCGGGTCCCAATTAGGACGTATTGGGTGGAACTCGATCCCTAGCTCCTCGACCTTGCCGCGGTAATACTCCGTGGAAGCGATTGTCACACGATGGCCGCGTCGCCTGAGTTCCAGCCCCAAAGCAAGGCATGGATGGAGATCACCCAACGATCCGATGGTTGTGATCACAATCCGTTTTGGAGCAACAATTGTGGTCAATTGTCAGTCGGCTTTTCTTCTATGTGATCGATGACGAGTACCTGTACCGGACGCCGCTGCTTCTCCAGTTTCAGCCCCAGTTGCTTGCTGACGGCATCGAATAACGTAACCGCGCCATTCGGGTCAGGTGCTGCCGATGTTCCCGAAGAATTGGTTTCGCTCCCATCACCGCGACCCTTCGTCAAATTTGCAGAGCTAAAGCTCAGCGTGAAGTCCCAGGAACCTTTTAACCCTGTGGTATCCAAAACTCTACTGTAGATGTACCCTGCTGCGATCCTTTGCAGCTCCTCTCCAATCTGCGCCGTGGTCATGTTCTGGCAGGAAATCAGCCTGTTGAGCACCGGGTTTGCGATTCTCGGATCCTTTCCGTCCGGGCCAGGTCCTTCTTTACAGCGCGTACGGCTTAGCGGATCCGCTTTCTTGAGCTTTGGGTTCACCGCGATCAAGGTGTAGGCGGAGATAGGCCGGTCTTCCATGTGGGTCTTCGATTGAAAGCGCTCCGCCAGCAGTGCCTGCAACATCGGTCGCAGGTCCTCCTCATCGATAGCGGAGGGGGCTTGTTCGGGAGCGTCGTTTACCACTTTCGCCAATATATCGAAGCGATCCGAATCCAGCCATTTGGGAGCTCCTGCCAGCATCTCGTTGTCGTTGGGGTTCAGATCCCAGGCAAAAGTAATCAGAAATCTAAGCGGCACGTTGTGCACATCGATCTCGCCGCCGTTGATTCTTCCCCGCGAATCTTCATCCGGCTTGCTGGGCTTGATCACGGCAACGTCGAAGCGCGGAGGGGGCGGTGTGGGAAGGATTTTTTCCAGGCCGAGCGCATTGGCCGTCGGCTCCTGGTTCACGCTGTCGACAATGAGCACTGGCCTGGGAGCAGTTTCGAGGTCCAGCTTCAACCCTAGTTCTTTGTCCACTGCGTCGAAAATGGAGATCCCGTCAGCGCCGGCCTTTTGCAGCAGGCCTCTGGGGGTCCACTTGATTTCAAAATCAAACGAACCTTTCAGGCCGGTGGAATCCACTACCGGGTAGGTCAAATAACCGCCCGCCCAATCGTGCAGGTTTTGCGCCAATTCCTCCATGGTTGAGTGGTGACAGTCAATGACAATCTGCCTCACTGTGTCGGGCGCGGGCTTCTCAGGCGGCTCCTGATCTTTGCATTCGGCTTCTCCCGAGCCTTCAGCTTCCTTGAGCTTTGGCTTGCCCTTTCCGGCCGACAGAACATAGGCCGTAGAGGCTTGTCGCCTGGGTGAATCATAAGCTTGAACCGATCTGCCAATAAAGACTTGAGCATCAGCTTCAGTGTCGCCGGCGGCGTTCGGGCCGGCGCCTTGGCGATCACATCGAACCGGTCTCTTTCCAGCCAGTTGGGCCCGCCTTGCACATAGCTTTGGTCCACGCCGTATGCGGTTGCAATCATGTCGACCATGGTCGCCTGCCGCAAAACATACCGATCGCCCCGAAGGGAGCCTTGATCCATGTCAGGAAACCTGCGATAGGGGCTCGCGTGAACATCCGCGGCTTCGAAGGAAGGAGCTGCATCAGTAGCCGCCGCAATCACGGGGGCGGAGAGAAAGGCGGATAGGACCACACCCGCGAGCGCTCGCACCATCACCACAACCTCTCTCGCAATTTACACCGAACGGGAGGCAGACTGATCGCTCGAGGAATAAGATGGATGGCTACACTCACCAATCGACATTGCGAAGCCCTTTTAGAATAAACAACTTATCTCAGCTAATCCGCATCTATGCCAATGACGATCGAAGCAACGCACTTAAGCAAGGCAGGCAATGAAGATCAAACCGCGCAAGGGAAATTCTGCAGTCGAGCGCCCCTCGTCAGAAGGTAAAGAACCCAACATAGAAAGCGTCACCGCCAGCTACGAGGCGTGGATGCGTAACTGTACGACTGTTCTTCGATCCGACCTTCAATCGAAGCATGAGCAGATGAAGGAAAACCCGTTTGGGTTTCTAAGAGGAACGTTCTATCGATGGGCTCAATTGTGGCCATCTGTGTGCGCCGATCTTTGCGGCGCTCCGAAGGTTCTCGCGGTCGGCGATCTGCACGTAAACAGTTTCGGCACATGGCGAGATGCCGAGGGCCGGCTTTGTTGGGGTGTGGACGACTTTGACGAAGCCTGGCCGTTGGCCTACACCAATGATCTCGTCCGCCTGGCGGCCAGCCTGAAGATCGT
>CAZSUK010000596.1:0-3297 GCA_964609355.1 uncultured Acidobacteriaceae bacterium
AGGTGCGAGAGCGCCATCGCAACTTTCTTGGCCGGAGTGAAGCGGTCTTCGCCGTAGAGAATCATCGAATGCGAGCAGTCGAGCATCAGCACGGTCGCGCACGACGACTGGTACTCGCACTGGTGCACCTGCAAGTCGGAGTATTCGATGTTCAGCGGCAGCGTCAGTCCTTCGCGCCGGATCGCGCTTGACAGCGTCGCGGTAATGTCGAGGTTGAGCGTATCGCCGAACTCGTAGGTCTTGGCCGACCCACTGGTCTCGATGCCGGTGGCGAGATCGCGCGTGTCGTGCCGCCCAAAGCTCGATTTGCCCAAAGATCCAAGCAAATTGCGCAGCGATTTGAAACCGAGGAAATCTAGGCTCTTGTCGGTGATTTCGAACTTGGCCTGTTGCCCCTCGCCAGTCTGCCCGCCGACGCTCGACTTGCGTGACGGGTCGTGCGGTTCGTCGATGGAAATGTAGTCTTCCTGCTGCATGCGCTCGATAAGCTTTTCAATGAGTTCGTCGAGTTGCCCGTCCGCCTGCATCTGTTCGACCTGCTCGCGCAAGTTCTCGTCGAACATCTCGCCGTTCATCAACGCCTGCTCGATGGCTCGCTTGAGTTCGTCGAGTGTCTGCTCGCCCTCGGGCAATTCGTACCACATCGAATCCTGAAACCCGCTCTGCAGCAGATAGTCCGAAAGCGCGCTGAGCAAGTCTTCCATGCTCATCTCGCCCGCGGGATCAGGCACGTATTTAGAGTAACGAATGCGTTTCATAAAAAGCTTTCAGCCGTCAGCTATTAGCTTTAAGCCTTGGTGCAGCTTCGGAGACATTGGCCCCTCCGTGTGCCGCGACCGGTGAAAAATCGTAGAACCAGAACTGAGACAAAAGCATGCTACGTGATGGATTATCTGTGCTGTAGATTATTCCTAACGTCTTGTTCTCCTTCGCCAGCCGCATGCTGCCCGTTGCATTCCCCAGATGCAAGGTGCCATCCGACGCTCTGAACAGGTATTTGATCGCTGCACCGCGGCGCCTGCCCTGGATTTTCTGAAACCAAATCACCGTACCTACCGCTGCTGCCCAGTTGCGGACGACCCTATGCTCTATCGCGAACCTTGCGGTGAAAAGCAGTAGTACGAGGCAACCCACGCCGATCAAAAGATACCTTTCGACATTTTCCTCAAATCTGGCAAGAAAAAACGGGAGCGCGCAAAGGCAAGCCGTCGCGATCGTTCCGGTCCTCCGTCGTTCAGAACGCAGGCAGGCGAGTGTCTGGAGGAGTTTCTCATCGTCTCGAAGCGCATTTTGGTAGCGGTAGACCATGCTGGTCTTTAGGTCGCAGCTTAGTTGAATTGCCGTCTCTGCCGGTACGGCCTCTCATCCTGTTCCGTCGATTTCTCGCGCACCGGTTCCGGTTTCTTCTCTCCGGCTTTGAATACGCGCTCTTCGCTGCGGCCGATGCGTTTGTGCGCGTGCAGGCCTTCTAGAATGAATTCTGCCGCGGACACTTGCTGCTCGGGACTGTCTTTCTGAGTGACGCTCAGCGGGCCGAGTTTGTCGGTCAGGCCCTGGATTTCTTTCAAATTTTCCAAGGCTTCAACCGCCGGGACAGAATCTGACAGCTGAATCTCGCCGCCCAGGTCGAACCACTGCACAATCTGCTGGACGTTGGCGCCGGTGTAGTACTCGTCGTAGGTCTTGGCGATCGCGGCGCGAATCAATTCCCGACCGACGTGGTCTGCGCCTTTCATCTCGCCTTCGTATTCCAGTTCGAGCTTCCCGGTGATCGCCGGCAGAGCCGCATAGACGTCGCTGATGCGGGGCACAACGACTTTCTCGTCGTTGCGAATGGCTCTTCTCTCCGCGTTCGAAACTACATTTTCCATCGCCGAAATCGGCAGCCGCTGGCTTACGCCCGAGCGCTTGTCGATTTTCTTGTCTTCACGGGCGGCGAAAGCCACGCGCTCGATCACTTCCTGCACATAATTCGGCAAGTGCATAGGATTTCCGTTGCGCCGCGTCCAGGCTTCCTGCGCGGTGATCGCGATCCCTTCCTCGACGGTCGCCGGATAGTGCGTGCGAATCTCCGAGCCGATGCGGTCTTTCAGCGGCGTGATGATTTTGCCGCGCGCCGTGTAGTCCTCGGGATTCGCGCTAAACACTAGCGCCACATCGAGCGGCAGGCGGATGGGATAGCCCTTAATCTGCACGTCGCCTTCCTGCATGATGTTGAACAGTCCCACCTGAATTTTGCCCGCCAGGTCAGGCAGTTCGTTGATGGCGAAGATGCCGCGATTGGCGCGTGGCAGCAGGCCGTAATGGACTGTGAGTTCACTCGACAGTTCGTGACCGCCGCGCGCGGCCTTGATGGGATCGATGTCGCCAATGAGATCTGCGATGGTGACGTCCGGTGTGGCCAACTTTTCTACATAGCGCTCGTCGGGTGGAAGATAAGCGATGGGCGCATCGTCGCCAAGTCGCGCGAGTTCCTCGCGGCAACGCTGGCAGATCGGAGCGTAAGGGTTATCGTGAACTTCGCATCCCGCGAGATATGGCATGTGCGAATCGAGCAGCGTGGTCAAAGCGCGCAGGATGCGGCTTTTCGCCTGACCGCGCAGTCCGAGCAGAATGAAATTGTGGCGTGAAAGAATGGCGTTGATGATCTGCGGCACAACCGTGTCGTCGTAGCCGACAATGCCCGGAAACACAGGCGCGTCGCCGTTCGTCCGCAACCGGTTCGTCAGATTGTCTCGAAGTTCGTCTTTGACGTGGCGCGTGCGCAAACGCTCTTCGGAGAAAATACTGCGGCGCAGTTCGCCCAGCGTGCGCGGAACACTACTCATGAAAGGAACCCCCACAAACAAACTTATCCAGATTATACGCGCCGTGACGAGATCACGTTTTGCGCTCCCGCGACCCGCCCAGCCCGCATGCCACTAGTGGGCGCGCCCGTTCCCCCCAGCCTTCTCGCGCACCCGCGCCGCACGCCGAAGGTTGGGAAGAATGCTCTCCAGATAAACTGCGACCGCCTGAATTCGCTGGCTCTCGGATCGCATCGCCAGCAGGTTCTGCTTGAAGTCGAGATCCAGGGGCAGCGAGCCCGCGAGATAAAACGAAAGAGTGCTTTGGCCGGCGGCGGAGAGATCTTGCACTGCGCCCGCCAGCGAGAGAATCTCGAGGTGCGACCGAATCGCCCGGGCGTTGTCATTCGCAGACACAGCGCCGGGTTCATCGGGCACAAGCAGCACCTCGGCCTGCAGGAAGGATCGCTCGCGGTTCAAGTCGAGCACTTCAAATCGCTTGCGGCCTTCG
>CAZSUK010000597.1:0-6567 GCA_964609355.1 uncultured Acidobacteriaceae bacterium
TCAACTACGCCAGCAGTGAACACGAAGCCGTTTGGTGCCTGGTTACGAGTCGACTGTTACCGGCAGCGGTTACTTTACGGGGAGAAGAAGCTCCAGCGCGGACTTAGGTAACCTACGATCTGCAACTTGGGGCAAATGTTACTGCCTTCGCAGATACAGAAGCGCTGATCTCAGGTTAGGATGTACCCAGTCTAGTCGCTAACCCCCTAGCGATCATGGTGTTTCCCCCAGTTGGTTCGAATTCTACCTTCCCCGGTAAGTACTCGACTTGAAATCCCCAGGTGCAGAAAACTCATATGCTTTCTAGTTCCAGCACTGTGCAGCACGACGAGACTGAGCGGCTCAAGTCTCTCCTGCAATATGAGATTCTCGATACACTTCCCGACCCCGCCTTCGATGAGATCGCTCGGATGGCGGCGTCGATCTGCAATGCTCCTTATGCGTTTATTGGTTTTCTTGACTGGTCGCGGGTTTGGTTCAAATCGACTGTTGGCTTCACTGCGCGCCAGATTCGCCGCAATGGATCACCGTGCCAATTTCTGCTTCTGGATGCCAAGCCACTGATCATCAGCGATGCGCTGGCGGATCACCGCTTTGCCGCCTCGGGCATCGTGCTCGACACCGGCATCCGATGCCGCTCCTATGCGGCAGCTCCTTTGTTTTCCGCTTCGGGCATGATCCTGGGCACGGTTGCGGTCTGCTCGCCGGAAGCCAATGCCTTCAGCCGTAGCAACCTGGAGAGCCTGCAGGTTCTCTCCCGCCAGGTCGTCACTCGTCTGGAGTTGTATGCGACCGGCCACACGCAGGAGAATGTGGTCCGTTCCCGGCAGCGTTCCGAGCAGGCGCTCACGGTAGAACGGAACTTTGTCGCTGCGGTACTGAATACCATCAGTGCCCTGGTGCTGGTGTTCGATATCGCGGGCCGCATTGTGCGCTTCAATCGGGCCTGCGAAACTACTTCCGGCTATACCTTCGCCGACCTTGCCGGCCGCGCCTTTCCCGAAGAGCTCTTCCCACCAGGAGAACGTGAGACGGCGATCCGCATCTTTGAGGAGGTGCGCTCGGGCGACAAAACCGAGACGTTCGAGATTAATTGGCGGACCAAGTCAGGCGGAACGCGGCGCATTGCGTGGACCGCTACATCGCTGGTGAATGCCCAGGACGAAGTTGGTTTTGTGATCATGACGGGCGCGGATGTGACGGAGCAACGGGAAGCCGAAACGGCTCTGCGCGCGAGTGAAGAGCGTTACCGGCAACTGGTGGAAAGCAGCCTGGCCTTCATTTTGACGCACGATCTGAATGGGGTGCTGCTCTCTATTAATTCGCACGCAGCGGGCACTTTGGGCTACTCGGCGGAGGAGCTAGCCGGTACCCCGTTGCGCAACTACATCGACACTGATCACCTGGCCGAGTATGACGCTTACCTTGAGGCGCTGAAAGCAGATACCGATCAGGAATACCAGGGACGCTTTTATCTGCGTGGAAAAGCAGGACAGCTGTGCATTGTTGCCTATCGCAACGGGGTACTGCATCTGCCCGGCGCAGAGCCCGTTGTGCTCAGTCACGGTATCGATATTACCGAGCAAACAAAGGCCGAAGAAGAGCTCACCGCATTGACGCGCCAGCATCAATCGATTCTGGATTCCGTCGGTGATGGCATCTGGGGCGTGGATATGGAGGGGCGAGTCACCTTCATCAATCGCAGTGGCGCCGAAATGTTGGGATACACCCCGCAGGAATTGCTGGGACAAAACATGCATGCGCTGGTGCATTATTCGCATCCGGATGGTTCGCCATACCCGGCGGAGGAGTGCCCTCTGACTGGCAGCCTGACGCAAGAGACACCGCTGCACGTCAGCGATGATGTGTTTTGGCGCAAGGATGGAACCTCGCTACCGGTGGAATACGTTGCCTGCCCGCTGATGGAAAATGGGCGGGCGGACGGGATTGTGGTCGCGTTTACGGATGTTACGGAACGGCGGCGCCTGGACCGCATGAAGGATGAGTTTATCGCCACCGTGAGCCACGAGCTGCGCACGCCGCTGACGTCGTTGAGGGCAGCACTTGGCCTGGTAGCCAGCGGGGCGCTCGAAAATCGTCCGGAAAAGATTCGACCCATGTTGGATATCGCTCTGACAAACTGCGACCGGCTGGTTCGGCTGGTCAATGACATTGTCGACTTCGAGCGGATTGAAAGCGGAACTCTGCCGCTGCATAAGGCTGAGTGGAATGCCATTGATTTGTTGCGGCGAGCGATGGATCCGGAGCGAGCCAGCGCGACCCGCGCGGGATTGCATTTCCGCATTGACGCGGAACCGGTCGATGTATGGGTAGACGGCGATCGCATCCTGCAGGTGCTGGGTAACCTGATCCGCAATGCGATCAAGTTTTCCGAGAAGGGTGGCGAGATTCGTCTGGCCGCACAGGCGATCAACGAAAAGGAAGTCACCTTTGAGGTGCAGGATCATGGGGCGGGTATTCCCCCGGAAAAGCTGGACTTGATTTTCGACCGGTTCCAACAAGCGGATGCGTCGGATTCACGTATGCAAGGTGGCACGGGATTAGGATTGGCGCTGGCCCGCGGGATTGTGAATCAACACGGAGGACGGATTTGGGCAAAGAGCACCCCGGGCAGTGGGAGTACCTTCTACTTCAGCGTCGAGCAGTATGTACCCAAGGATGATTCTGAAAGTGCTGCAGAGCAAGGGCCCGAAGGGCAAGAGCCTGAGGCAAGCCCGAGCTAGTATCGCAGCTTCGCCCGGAAAACCCAGGTCTCAAAAGCGAGACCTGGGCCACCCACCCGAAAAACATTTCCAAGACAGAGCATCCACACAGAGATCTCTCCACTCCGCTTCGCTTCGGTCGAGATGACAAAGGGAAGAGTGGCGCTTTACTCAGCGGTGGTTGCTGGAAAGAAGAAAAGACAGACCTTTGATGGGGCTTCTCCCCGTCTTTGTTGGCCCACGTATCCCGGAAATCCGGGCAACGCTGGTGCGAACATGGGGCACCAGTTCAGAGTGGTGTGGGTGAAAGAACGGATTACCAGGATACTTCTTTCATTCCCGGTTATTCTTCGGAGTCGCGTAGTTGCGCGATGACGGTGAAGTCTTCAAGGGTCGTGGTGTCGCCCTTGATTTCGCCACTGGTGGCCAGCTCTCGTAGTAAACGGCGCATGATCTTACCGCTGCGGGTCTTGGGCAGGGCTTGCGTAAAACGGATGTCGTCAGGCCTGGCCAATGAGCCAATTTCCCTGGCTACCCACTCACGCAGTTCCTCTTTGAGTTGCGGCGACGGCTCATGACTGCTCTCGAGCGAAACGAATGCTGCAATCGCCTGCCCCTTCAAGTCATGCGGACGGCCGACAACCGCGGCTTCCGCTACCTTAGGATGCGCGACCAAGGCTGACTCCACTTCCATGGTTCCCAGACGGTGACCGCTCACGTTGATCACGTCGTCGACCCGGCCCATAAGCCAGTAATCGCCATCTTCGTCGACGCGCGCACCGTCCCCGGTGAAGTAGTTGCCGGGAACTTCTGACCAATAGGTCTGGGCATAGCGCTCGGGATCGTTGAAGATGGTGCGCGCCATGGAGGGCCAGGGCTTGCGGATCACCAGCAATCCGCCGCTCCCCGCGGGCACGGTTTCGCCATCGCGATTGATGATCGCCGGCTCAATGCCGAGAAAGGGCCGAGTCGCTGAACCGGGTTTGGTCGGGATCGCACCCGGCATCGGGGCCAGCATGATGGCTCCGGTCTCGGTCTGCCACCAGGTGTCGACGATGGGACAACGTCCCTTGCCGATCATTTCGCGATACCAGATCCAGGCCTCGGGATTGATCGGCTCACCCACCGTGCCCAGCAAGCGCAGGCTGGCCAAAGAATGGCGCAGCGGATATTGATCGCCCCACTTGATGCAGGCGCGGATGGCAGTCGGCGCAGTGTAGAAAACAGTGACCTTGTGGGCGTCAATGATCTTCCACAAGCGGTCCGCCTCAGGAAAGTTAGGCGCGCCTTCGTACATCACCGTGGTGACGCCGTTCTGCAGAATGCCGTAAACAACGTAGGAGTGGCCGGTGACCCAGCCAATATCGGCCGTACACCAGTACACATCGTCCGGCTTGAGATCGAAGATCAATTTGCTGGTCAGGTAGGTTTGCACCGAATAACCACCGGTGGTGTGCACCAGGCCTTTTGGTTTTCCTGTCGTTCCCGAAGTGTAGAGGATGTATAGCGGGTCTTCCGCGTCCAGCGGCTCGGCCGGGCACTCGACTGGGGCTTTGGCCAGCAGATCGTGCCACCATTGATCGCGGCCGGGCTGCATGTTCACGGCGGCTCCGGTGCGGCGGTAGACGACAACATGCTTCACCGTAGGGCAATTTTTTAATGCCTCGTCGGCAATTGGCTTCAGGCGTACTTCCTGCCCCCGCCGGTACGATCCGTCCTGGGTAATGAGCGCAACGCAGGAGGCATCGTTGATGCGGTCAACAAGTGCGTTGGCCGCAAATCCACCAAAAATGACAGAATGCACCGCGCCGATGCGCGCGCAGGCCAGCAGAGCGATGGCCAGCTCCGGGGTCATGCCCATGTACACCGCGACGCGATCGCCTTTGCGTACTCCCAGGCCTTTCAGTACGTTGGCGAATTTTTGCACCTCGAGGTAAAGCTCGCCGTAGGTGAGGGCGCGAGTCTCGCCCGGCTCGCTTTCCCACAGAATGGCCACCTTGTCTTTACGGTCGCCCAGGGCGTGACGATCGACGCAGTTGTAGCAGAGATTCATCTTGCCGCCGACGAACCATCTGGCGGAGGGAGGATTCCATTCGAGCACGCTGGTCCAGGGAGCAAACCAGTGCAGTTCGCTCGCGATCTCGGTCCAGAAACGCTGCGGATCCTCGATAGAGTGGCGATACAACGTCTCGTATTCCTCCAGGCTCTTCACGTGCGCCTTCGCTGCAAATTCGGCGGGCGGAGGAAAAACCCGGTGCTCATGCAATGTGGAATCTAAGTTCGGATTGATGGTGCCGGTTTCCATGGCTCTCGCTTTCCCTCAAGCATTCTACTCACGCCGCGGTCCTTCGCTGAATGGGTTGGGATCGGCGATTATTTGTAGCGCTGCTGATGCCATTGCCAGGCGCTGCGCACGATGTCGTCGAGCTGGCTGTATTTTGGCTTCCAACCGAGCTCGGTTCCTATTTTTGCTGAGCTCGCGATCAAGACTGCCGGATCGCCCGGACGCCGCGGCAGCTCCTCGGTTGGAATCGCATGGCCGGTCACCCGCCGGGCCGATTCCACGACTTCGCGCACCGTGAAACCATGGCCATTGCCAAGGTTGTAAACCATCCGGTCGCGTTCATCGAGCGCGTTGAACGCCAGCAGATGTGCTTCTGCAAGGTCCTGCACGTGAATGTAGTCGCGAACCGCGGTACCGTCGTGGGTGGGATAATCCTGGCCGAAGATCTTGATGTTCGGGCGCCTCCCAAGAGCCACATCGAGAATGAGTGGAATCAAATGCGACTCCGGCTCATGGGCTTCTCCCCGGCCTGGAATCGCTCCCGCGACGTTGAAATAGCGCAAACTGGCATAGCGCAATCCGTGAATGCGGTGGATCCAGGAAAGCATTTGCTCCACCAGAAGCTTCGATTCTCCATAGGCGTTGGTGGGAGCGAGCGCGGCGTCCTCTGCGATCGGGGTTTTTACGGGTTCCCCGTAGACCGCCGCAGTTGAGGAAAAAACAATTTTCGGTAACTTATTTCTCACCATCGCTTCGAGCAGGCTCAGGGTAGCCGCGGTGTTGTTACGAAAGTAAAGTTCGGGGTGCCGCATGCTCTCCCCAGCTTCGATCAGCGCGGCAAAGTGCATTACTCCAGCAAAGGAACCATCCCGGAATAAGTCGTCAAGCCTTTTGCCATCAGCAACATCACCCTCGACAAAGGTGGCGCCGGCGGGGACCATGGAGCGTTGCGCATGGCACAAGTTGTCGTACACCACGACCGTATGTCCACGGTCCAATAGGAGTTGGGTTACAGTGCCACCGATATAGCCTGCCCCACCGGTTATTAAAATCTTCACGCCTTCACAGCTCCTTCTAGTAGTCTTGGGTGAGAGCCGAATACGGCCATACGAAACAAAGAATCAAAAGATGTTGGGCCGGGGATCATGGTGGGGCTTTTGGGCGACGCTGAGCAGTGCATTCCGGCGCCCCCCGACAAGGGTTTCTGAAAGCTTTGGGTTCTGCCCCCAAGCTGAGATTCGAAAGCTATGGCTGTCTTCATGCCTTATCCATACACTTCTGTTCCCAACCGCTCCACCTTTGGGTTACTGCGTCCTCACAAAATCTCGTCTATCGTGAGCTTATCCGCAAGTACTTTGGTACTGAGATGTTGCAAGGAGCGGAAGTCGATAAAGGCTGCAGGTTTCTCGGCAGAACTCGGGAGTTGTAGAGCATCGTACCCGAGTGCGCGTCTGTTTGAATGTACGAGTTTTTTCGCTGCTCTTTCATCGCCCAGTGGCTCGCACATCACTCTTACGATTAGAGAGAATTAGGGAACTTCAATTATGCCGAAAGATCTAA
>CAZSUK010000598.1:0-6521 GCA_964609355.1 uncultured Acidobacteriaceae bacterium
CGCATTCAGTGGTCACTGACCGGCTTCGACCTCGACCAGGCTGGCTTTGCCCGCGTCTTTGCGCCGCTGGCGACGGGGTATGGGTTCACCTGGCGGGTGTTCATGGAGCAAAAGCGGCCGGCAATCGCGATATTTGTCTCCCGTTATCAGCATTGCCTGGTCGACCTGCTCTATCGCCACCAGATTGGGGAATTGCCCTGCGAGATTGCTTTGATCATCAGCAATCATGAGGACGCACTTGGCCTGGCCAAGTTTTACAACGTGCCCTTCTGTTACACGCCAGTCGACCCAACGGATAAGGCCGGATCAGAAAGCGAGCAAATCCGGCTGCTGAAGGAACATCGAGTTGAGCTCATCGTCCTGGCCCGTTATATGCAAATTCTGTCTCCGGACCTGGTGAGCCGCTACCCTCGCAGGATCATCAATGTTCACCATTCTTTCCTGCCTGCCTTTATAGGCGCCAAGCCGTATCATGCGGCCTTTGCACGGGGGGTTAAGCTGATCGGCGCTACCAGTCACTATGTGACCCAGGTGCTCGATGAAGGCCCCATCATCGAGCAGGATGTCACCCGTATCTCACATCGGGACCGGGTCGAAGATCTCATCGCAAAGGGCCGCGATCTGGAACGGGTAGTGCTTTCGCGCGCGGTCCGTTGGCATTTGGAACAACGCATCCTCTGTTACGGAAACAAGACCGTGGTTTTCGATTAGCCATGGCTCCCAGAATGGTACTTTCGCGGCCAGTCAGTTCCGGGCGATGATGGACCGTTCATGAATCAGGGATCAAGAAGCCGCCGGGCGAAGCCTGTAGTGCTCCTGTTGTTTTTTGTAAGCATTGCGCTTCACGCTCAGGATTCCCGGCAAAAAATAGGGCTGGCGCTCGAAGGCGGAGGCGCGCTCGGGTTAGCCCACATTGGCGTACTGCAATGGCTCTACCAACACCACGTGCCGGTAGACCTGGTGGCCGGCACCAGCATGGGAGGCCTGGTTGGCGGTTTCTATGCGACCGGCCGTTCTCCTGAAGAGATCCAGCAATTGATTCAGAATGTGAACTGGGACCAGGCACTCAGTGGGCAGCTGCCCTTCCGTGACCTCTCTTACCGCCGCAAAGAGGATGAAGTAGAGTTCCCAACGCGGATTGAGTTTGGTCTGCGTCACGGCGTTCAGCTTCCTGCAGGCTTCAATGCCGGGCAGGAGGTGAGTTTCATCCTCGACCACGTGACGCTTCCCTATTCCGAGATCAAGAGCTTCAATGACCTGCCCACTCCGTTTGCCTGCGTAGCGACTGAACTTAACACCGGCAAGGAACACGTCTTTCATGATGGGTCACTGGCTCTCGCTCTGCGGGCCACGATGTCATTACCCGGCATCTTTACCCCGGTTCGCTCCGGCAACAATGTTTACGCAGACGGAGGGCTGCTCAATAACCTGCCGGTCGATGTTGCCAAGAACATGGGCGCGCAACTGACGATCGCTGTTTACCTGCAAGCAGATTCCTTTAATGCGCAACAACCACTCAACACGTTTTCGGTTCTGGGCCAGTCACTAAGCGTAATGATCGCCGCCAACGAGCTCAAGAGCATGCAGATGGCGGACGTTCTGGTCACCGTTCCGCTGCAGAAATACAACGCTCTCGACTATGACAAGGCGGCGGACATTGTCCACCTGGGCTACGAGGCGGCAGAAGGCAAGAGCGCTATCCTGAGCAAGCTTGCTGTCGACGATTCTGCGTGGAAGCAATACGTAAAACAGCGCGACGGGCGCAGACGCGAATCCCCGGTTCCCCAATTCATCGCGGTGACGGGCACCTCTCCACAACTGGCAAGCAGGATTCAACGCAGGCTGAGCCCGGATGTGGGCAAGCCGGTGGACAACGTTAACCTGGAACAACAATTCACACGGATTGCGGGAACAGGACGCTTTGCGTCCTTGAGCTACAGCTTGACGGAGAAGGACGGCAAGCCGGGTCTTCTGGTTTCCGCTCTGGAGAAGGCCTACTCCCCGCCCATCGTACGGCCGTTGATCATCATCGACGGAACCAACTACAACGAAGTGCTGTTCAGTGCAGGGGCGCGCATCACGTTTCTGGACTTCGGTTCGTTTGGCTCGGAATTACGCAACGACGTGGTGGCCGGGTCCATCTACCGGTTGTCCTCGGAATACTACCATCCGTTCTCTCCCTCTACCCATTTCTTCATCGCTCCACAGGTCGCGCTCGACACCGAGAAGTTCTATTTCTACTTCGACAACCACATCGACTCGCAATACCGGAAGCGGCAGTTTGGCGGAGCGCTCGATTTTGGCTACACTTTCGGTCCGTTCGCCGAGGCCCGCATAGGGTACCAATCGGCCTATCAACGCTATTCGCCGGTGATTGGAGATACGGTTATTTATCCCGTCCAATCCGGACGTATCGGCGTCAGCCGATTTCTCTACAACCTCAACCTGACGGACGATCCTGTGCTGCCCATGCGTGGCGTGTCCGCAACCTACCGGGGAGAGTGGTGGGATTCGAATACCGGGACCAAGAAGCCATTTCCGGTGACGGAGCTTCATACTCGTTTTCTATTTCCGTTGAATACGAAATCGTCAGCCTACCTGACTGCGGCAGGGGGCTCGACGCTGGGCTTTGAAAACACGGGGATCCCTCCATTTTCTCTGGGGGGTGGAGTGCAACTTTCCGCCTTCGGAGAAAACGAACTCATCACCAACCAGTACTACTTGTTCCAGACGGGTTACATTCGCACGCTGGCCAAGCTGCCTCCTTTTCTGGGAGACACCATTTCCCTTTTGACCACCTATGAGGCCGGCAAGACCTTCTTCCTCCCCAATGAGCCGAGTGTTCCCATGGACGGAGTCGTGGGCATCGTGATCAAGACGGCAGTCGGACCGTTCGAGATTGCCGGAGCTGCCGGCAATGGCAAAGATCATCGGAAGATTTTCTTTCAGCTAGGCAGATTGTTTTAGCGCTGCCCCGAGACCTTGGCCACCGGCTCAACTTTCGGCGCCATTTTCCTCACTTGGGTTGGGACGCGAGCCACACACAGGCTTCCCGCACCCTTGCAGCCTGCATCGGGTTGACGCTCAGGATATAGCGCTTTCCCTGCGCGCTGGGTTGAAAGCTGGTAGAACCATCGGGTGCGACTGCGACGTTACCCGGCGGAGATAGGTCAAAATATCCGCGATCGGGGCGCAAATCGAACAGGACGGTTGTCAGGTCCCAGGTGGGGCGGTCATAGGGCATCTTCTGGTAAACCCGATAAGCCTCGGCAACAGGATTGTTCGCCGGGAAGTCTTGCTCGATGCTGACAGCGGGAAACAAGATCGCTTCTCCCACTTCAAAGCCGCTGAAGTAAATATCGGTCGGCCAGGTAGCAAACAGTTTGCTCGCGGCTGGTACGTCGGTCATCACGTTGTATTCCGGTTTGGCGGCAGCGAAATTCCCCGCCATCACCGTAAGCAAGCGAACTTTTTTCTTTACCAGCTCCATCCCAGTCAGATTGCTGTCGCGATCGGGCGCAGACTCGAGCAATCTCGCCAGGTTGGTGGAGAAGCCCACCTGGATCAGGGTAACGGCGCCGTCCGGTTCGGCAGCCAGCGTCTTCCTCAGCAGTTCGACCGCGTCAGATACGGCAGCCTTGTCGAGCCGCCGGCCGTGGAGTTCGCATACCTGCCTCACGTACAAGCCATCTTCCGGCGTCTTGCCATCGTGGACAATACCGACCGGGATCGCACCCCGGCCGTAATACTCGTCCACCAGGCGAACGTATTCGGCCGCCCAGGGATTGTCTTTGCTTACGGTGACCGCCAACAGTTTGACCTCACCCCTGTTAGCAAAGCCATGCAGCATGGCCAACGCCAGCGCATCATCGACATCGTTGCCCATGTCGGTGTCAAAGACGACATGGAGCGGGGTCGCGGCCGAGGTGGAAGCCGCGGCCGCGAGGATCAGCAGTGCGGCCAGAAGTGTTTTCATCATTTGCGTTCGTCCTTTAGGGGAACCATACGGTAGAGCTTGAGCCGGTTCCTGTCTCCGTGGTCGAAGACCGGATAACTCGCGACCTGATCGAGGCGGTAATCCGTGAGAGACTCCAGGATGTCCTGATCGAGATCATTCCAGCCTACATACCAGCCCGGCTGGTAGCGCGACACCTTCTCAGTAAGATCCTCGCTACTGTATCCATCATTGATCGCGGAGATACCGATCATAAGGGAAAGCTGGTCTGCACTCGTACCGAGAAGCAGGCGGTTTGCTCCAGGTTCTGCGTTTACAGTTGCCTGGATGGATTTTGCCGCCCCGTAGAACTGGTATTGGCGATGGGCGAGGAAGCTGAAGATCCGTTCTGTATTGAGGATTACAGCGATGGTCAGCGTGGCTGCCAGGAATGTGGCCAGACCGCGATGGCGGCTCTCGAGTTCCTGCAGTGTGAGGACCAGGACGAGGATCAACGGCACCAGCATCACGAGGAAGTACCTGGGAGCATAGTCATCCTGGCGGCGAAGGATATAGAGGGCGTTGCCTGCGAAAGCTATCCAGGATGTAGCAAACAAAGGGTTTCGCCAAAGCCGCCGCAACCAGATCAGCGATAGGACAAGGGCGGCAAGCGAAGCCGGGTACAAGATCCGATCGATCCAAAGACCATGGCGAAACAACTGCTTCAGAAGAGAACCTGTGCGCGCAAGTTCTACGTCTGCCAGAGCATTGATGGCGAAGAAGTAGTGGTAATCACCGGCGTATCTGGATCGCAGGACAAAAAGGAAATATAGGCCGAGGATCGCGCCCGCCAGGATGCTCGCGGTCAGCAGGGCTCGCAGGTTCCTTTTCCAGAGCAACCAAAGAATAGACGGCAGCAAGGCGAGCGAAGTGGTCTTGGTCAGAACCATGGCGCCCATCAGGACGCCCAGCAGGGGCAAGGGCCAGGTGTGTTCCCGGTCCGCGTAAGAAGCTGCCCACAGCATGAGCACCCACTCAAAAACAACCATAGTGTCTAATGTCGCCAGCCTGCTAAAAGCAAAGGCAAAAGGACTCGCTGCCAATAGCACGGCTGCCACCGCCGCGGTGGTTTGCGTGCCGCCGTAGCGGCGTATCAAAAAATAGAGCAGGGCTACGGTTGCAGCGGAAAAGCCCACGTTCACGGCGCGCGCGGCGATGATACTCACGCCCGTGAGCTTAAAGACCATGGTTAGCAGGGCCGGCCAAACCGGAACCGCCGCCGCCGGGTTGTAGTCCCCAGCGACTTCCCAGTGTCCAATGAGGAAATGGCGAACCGCCGCGTTGGCCCACCAACCCTCATCGGTGTACTTTGACGAATCCAGCATCCAGGGCGAGTGGTTGGGAAAGTCCGCATGCAGCCAGACGAAACGCATCAGGCAGAGAATGAGCGCCAGCAAGAGAAGGGTGACAGGTAGCCAGCGTTGCGCTGCCTTTAGGGGCATTAATTCGGATCCTCGAGTTCTCCTGGCGCTCTTGAAGGAATTCGACCTCCCCAGAGTTTATGGTGCAGTTCCTTAAACCGGGAGACAATCTCCTCCTGCAGGGGATGCTGCCCATCGCGGATTACCCAGCGGCCATTCACCATCACGTCGCGAATCGCCGACCGGTTGAGCGAAAAGACGGCCAACGGCAGCAGATCTTCGGCAGAGTGGCCGGCGATGGATACATCATCCAGGTCCACGGTGAAAAAGTCCGCCAACCCGGATGGGACCCTGAGCGCATGGGCTCCATGAACGGTGGCGCAATCAAAGAGGCGCGAGGCCAGGGTCTGATTTCCAATCTGGTCGAGAATGGCCCGCTGTTGACGCTCGAGGCGCAAATGGTATTCGAGCTCGCGGGCGTCTTCGAGTGGGTCGATTTGCGCCTGGCTGTCGGATCCGAACGCGATCGGGATGCCCTGGCGCATCACGAGGTCAGCGGCGATGATACCGTCGCCCAGATTTCGCTCGGTGGTAGGGCAGGAGCACACGGTGGTGGCTGAGCGAGAAAGCGAACCGATCTCCTCCGCGGTGATGTGAATTGCGTGCACCGCAGTGAAGTCAGGGCCCAGTAAGCCTTCCCTTCCCAGCAGCGCAACCGGTGTCAGGCCATATTCGCGGACGCAAGCCTCATTCTCCGCGACCTGTTCTGCCACGTGCATATGGAGAGGCAGTTTGTGAGCCCGCGTCCAGGCAGCAATTTCTTTCAGCTCGCCCAGTGGGACAGCACGCAGACTGTGCGGAGCTACGCCAATTTGCACGCTGGTGGCAGCGGCCAGCGCCTCCATGTTGTCGATGAACTGCCGCGCCGTTTCATAAAACCGAATCTGGCCGGGGTCCGGCGGCAATTCGTATCCGGAACGAAGATACGCGGAGCGCAGCAACACAATCCTTATCCCAACGGATTGCGCGGCGGCGATGATCTGCTTGCTGAGCAGGTTGGGATCGTCATAGGGACGTCCGCCGGGCGCATTGTGCAGGTAGTGAAACTCTCCCACCGTGGTGGTTCCGCTCAGCAGCATTTCGAGGAAGGCCATCCGCGCCACGTC
>CAZSUK010000599.1:0-5176 GCA_964609355.1 uncultured Acidobacteriaceae bacterium
TGCACGACACGCTGTTGCAGGGGTTCCAGGGTCTTATCCTGCGGTTTCACGACGCGATGATGATGATCCCCGAACGTGAGCCCGCGCGGCCACGGATGGAAGCCGCCCTCGATCGCGCGGATGAGGTCATGGCAGAGGGCCGGGATCGGGTGGTCAACTTACATGCATCGTTTGAAAAGTCCGGTGACCTGGCGCAGTCCCTGGCCCGCATCGGCGATGAAATTTCCAGCGGAAGTGAAATTACCGTTTCTGTGACTGTGGAGGGGCGGGTGCAAAAGCTTGATCCTGTGGCTTTGGACGAAATCTACTGCATCGGGCGGGAGGCGATGATCAACGCGTTTCGCCATGCGAAGGGCCGGAGTATTGAGGTCGAAGTCGACTACGGACCCAGGGCATTGCGCCTACGGATTCGCGATGATGGCCGTGGCATCGACCCGAAAATTCTGCAATCGGGGCGGCCAGGACATATTGGACTGGCCGCAATGCGCGAGCGCGCCGAGAGAATCGGCGCGCAGCTGGATATTGTCAGTGGACCTGATGCGGGGACGGAAATCGAATTGAGCGTCCCGGCCTCGCAAGCCTATCGCGGAATTGTGGACGAGCCAGCCTGGCGGCGTCTGTGGAATGCCGCGCTCGGCGGACCCTGATGAGACCGCCAGTCCCTCCACTGTTTTCACGCGATTTTTGCGTCTGGGCGAGGCGCACTGCAGATCCCTCGGCTGCGCTCCTCACAAGAGTCGGAATTTCGGCTCTTCACGCGGGCTGGTTAGCCCCTCTAAAGGACTAGCCAAACTTGACTCCAGATGGTGTAGGCAACTTCGTCGTCAAGCCTCAATATCGGATCATCCGGAGGGTTCTCAGATGGCAACCACTCACTCCCAGGCATGGCGTTTGAAGTCCGCGCGCACGTCTGCAAATGTGACCCCAGCCATGTTGAGGCGTTTGCGAGGATATGGTTCGGCTGAGTCTGTCGAACCGGGAGCCCATCTCTTCCAGCAGGGAGAGAGGCTGGTAGATTTTTTTGTTGTCATCGAGGGCGAACTGGAACTCTACGAACGAAAAGGACGAACCTCATGTGAGGTGGCCTCCACCCTGGCCCAGTTTCACTTCACCGGGGAACTCGACTTGTTGAACGACCGGCCAACCCTGCTCAACTGCCGCGCGGTTAAGAATAGCCGAGTGCTGCGCATCTCCCGAGAGTCCGTCCGGAAGTTGATGCGTACCGAATTGGATATTGCTGAGTTAATTCTTACCGAGTGGATCATTCGCCGTGCGCGCCTGGTAGATCATCGGCAAGGAGGCATCATTGTTGTGGGAGACAGCCATGCGGCTGAGACCATGCGCATCGAGCGGTTCTTGATTGGTAACGGTCACCCGCACCAATTGATCGACTCCAATTTAAACCTCGAAGCAGAAGTTTTACTGCGGGCTTTAGAAGTGGAGCCAGACCAGTTGCCGGTGGTATTTTTCTCTGACGGCACGACCCTGAGGAAACCTGAAAATACAGTGCTGGCCAACAAGCTAGGGTTCGATCAGGATCTGGGCGAGCATACGGATTATGACCTTGCAGTCGTGGGCGGCGGCCCCGCTGGACTTGCCGCTGCCGTATACGGCGCTTCGGAGGGACTGACGACCCTGGTGATCGAGGGTACGGCTCCCGGGGGACAGGCGGGCACCAGTTCAAAGATCGAGAACTATCTCGGCTTTCCTACGGGTGTATCGGGTCACGAGTTGGCACAAAACGCCACCGTACAGGCGCAGAAGTTTGGCGCACGGTTCGCCATCTCACGCGAGGTTACCGATATTCAACCGGCCGGCACCGGGTACTCTCTTTCGCTGGAAGGGGGAAAGGCAATCTCTGCCCGCGCGATCGTTATCGCCACCGGCGCTCGATACAGACGCCTGGAAGTGCCCAATTACAGGAAGTTCGAATACCAGGGCGTGCACTATGCCGCCACCGCCATGGAAGCAGCGAGATGCGTCGGCAAGGAAGTTGTTGTGGTGGGGGGCGGTAACTCCGCGGGCCAGGCTGCGCTCCATCTTGCCCTATCGGCCAGCCATGTTCATCTGCTCATTCGGGGCGAGGGTCTTAAGGCCACCATGTCTGCTTACCTCATCCAACGGATTGCCTCCTCCAATCGAATCACGCTTCATGCCAACAGCGAGGTTGTTTCGCTCGAAGGAGACACTCATCTGCGCTGCGTAAGCTGGTGCAACCGCAAAACACATAAAGCGCGGAGCTGCCAAACCGGCAACATGTTTGTGATGATCGGAGCGCTTCCCAACACCGAATGGCTTCACGGCCTGCTCGAACTGGATGTGAACGGTTTTGTGCTCACCTCAGCCAGCGATGGCGACAGCTGTGTCTTTCAGACCAGTCTTCCCGGCATTTACGCGGTTGGGGATGTGCGCGCCGGTTCGGTGAAGCGTGTCGCCAATGCTGTCGGAGAAGGATCTGTCGTGGTGTCGTACGCTCATCGTTATATTGCGGCACAGAAGACGCAGGAGATGGAAAGCCAGGCGATCATGGCTTGAAGATTTTCCTGTGAGAAGCAAAGAACCGCGGGTGAACTTTTCAGAGCCTTTTCTCTGTCCCCAAACTGAAGGATGGGGCACCCGATCATTAGTTATTGTGCAACAGTTAGTGCGCAACGCACCCCTTGGCAAAGCCCCAGTCAGCCCTCGATGAAGCCTCTTTTTACAGCGATCATCACCGCATGAGTGCGGTCGTTCGCGTTCAGCTTTGAAAGGATGCTGCGCATGTGTCCCTTGACGGTATCTTCAGAAATTTTGAGATGGTCGGCGACAATTTTGTTGGAGCAGCCCTCCCCGACCATGCGCAGTACCTCAATTTCGCGAGCCGATAGGGCGTCTGAGCCCAGATGACTGGCCAGTTCCGTAGCGATCTCGGCCGGTATGCGGCTCTTGCCGGAGTGCACAGTGCGAATGGTGTCTACCAGGTCTTTTCGGAGCATGCTTTTCAGCAGATAACCTTTAGCGCCGGCCTTCAGAGCGCGCGTCGCCTGGACATCTCCGGCATAGGTAGTAAGCACCACGCAGCGTGCGCCCGGCCACTTTTCAAGAATCGCGATGATGGCATCCACCCCGTTCATGCCCGGCATCTGCAGGTCGATCAGGGCTACATCCGGCCTGAACTTCGCAAACGCCTCGATCGCCTGGTAGCCATCCGAAGCTTCACCTACCAATTCCATATCCGGCTGTCGCTGCAGGACGCTGGCAATCCCTTCGAGGATCAAGGGATGGTCGTCCACGGTCAGTATCCGAATTCGATTGCCGGTGACAGGTGTCGTGCTCATGGCGCCTTGCTCCCTACCAACTTACCTTGCGGGCGCCCAACCACCAGCCTGCGTCTTCCATATAGCCTTGCATCCACTGAGTAGGCGCCCGCCCCTAGAAGACCGATGGCGACCAGTATAGCGATCATGAGGGCATTTATCCCAGGTTCACGGCAAACCCATAAAGTGCACAGAGAAATCACCACCGCCGACACGGCAGCCAGGGGCGTGTACCAACCCGCAACGATTAGAACTGCGGCTATCCGCGAGAGCGCTACCAATACTTCCGACGTCGGGCCGGGACAGAATCGTGCGCCCGATACCAGGGCAGCAGCCACCGCAAGCCGCAGAATCAGCAGTGCCAGGCCCGCCCCTCGATTCGGAAACGCGCCAAAAAGCCGTTGCATACTTCGCTCCAAAGCAAATGCTACGCAGATTGCAATGGAAGTGGTAGGCGCTTTCGGACTCCTGCGTGGTAGTCCTTTCGTGTAGTCTGGGCTGGCTGTCCGGCAAGCTGAATCTTTTGAAGATCATCATTTCAAGATTGGGGATGCTCTTGCTTCTCGGAGTGATCCCATCTGTGGCCGAGACGCCGACCTATTCTGCTGCCGCTACCTACGATAGTCCATCGATCGCTGCCCTCCATAAGGCCGATGAGTCGGGTGACGCCGGGGCGGTCGAGGAATTCTGGAAAGCCGTAATGAAGCACAGTGCGCCCCTGATCGAGCCGATCCCTGGTAACCATGACTTTTCGTTTGTAACCTTCCTCTGGCGGGGAGACCCGGCAACGAAAAATGTCGTGATCTTCGATGGCGTTGCAGCATTCGATGCCAAAGACCAGATGTTACGTCTCGATCGGACCAATGTGTGGTTCAAAACTTACAAGGTTCGCAACGACGCCCGGTTCGCTTATAACCTTTCTCCAAACGATCCATTAACGTCTTTCGATGAGATCAAGGGCGACGATGCTATGCGCCATCGCCTGGCTATGTTACTGGTTGATCCTCTGAACCGGCATCGTTGCCCAACAACGTTTGGCGCCTATGGTGCTGAATCTTCCTATGTGGAACTACCCAATGCTGTGCCGCTGGCTTGGAATGCTCCGAGCCCCCCAGCCTCAAGGGGTAAAGTTGTGGTTGCGTCCGTTACCAGTGCATACCTTAAGGACCAGAAGAAAGTCTGGGTCTATACTCCGGTGGGTTACTCCGCGAGGCGGAGACCCTATCCTCTCCTGGTTCTTTTTGACGGCGACCGCAATGTGGACTGGGTACCGAGGATTCTCGACAATCTGATCAGGCAACAACAGATCCCGCCCATGGTCGCTGTTCTGGTCGACGATTCCGTCCCAAGCGCCCGCAGAAGCGAGCTTCCAGCCAATCCTCTGTTTGCCGATTTTCTGGCCAGGGAACTCGTGCCCTGGTCGCGGGAGAAATATCACACCACCAAGGAAGCCGCGCGCACGGTCGTTGCTGGATCGAGCTATGGAGGACTAGCGGCTGTCTTTGCCGCTCTCTGCCACCCGGAGGTTTTCGGCAATGTGATTTCGCTCTCCGGATCATTCTGGTGGAAGCCGGATGGTGAAAAGGAAGGAGAATGGCATACCCGGCTGGTTACGTCCACTCCTACGCTTCCTCTCCGTTTCTATCTGGAGGTTGGGCTTATGGAAAGCTATTCCATGCAAGTCGCCGCTAATCGGCATATGCGGGACGCTCTAATGGCGAAGGGCTACAGGCTGCGGTACACCGAGTTTGACGGAGGTCATTCGTTCCTGACCTGGAGCGGTGGCATGGCGAATGGCCTGGTGTTTCTGATGGGACAGAAGAATTAGCCGTTCTATTCGTATCTAAGCGCTATCACCGGATCGACGCGCATAGCTCGTC
>CAZSUK010000600.1:0-9459 GCA_964609355.1 uncultured Acidobacteriaceae bacterium
TACTGGCGATGATAGACCCATTCGACCTTCGAGCTCATCGCCAAAGTCATTCGGTTCGCAACCCACAACCAGTACCCTGGCTGAAATAGTTCCCATCGAGGCAGCCAGGTTCAGTACCCGGACTGGATCCATGCCATGAGGATTGATGTCGGCCTCTGCCGTGCCTGAGCGATCCGGCTCTATCACATAGAGCGTGCCTGGAGCTTCTCCGCGGGGCAGGGCATCGACGATGATTACGCCATCCCAGGGGTCGAGCAGCGCGTAAGCCAGGTCGAATCCACGAATGCCAAAATCTTTAACCGTTACGGTTTCCGGCATCTGCCGCTTGCTCAAGGACTGAGCTACGTCTACCCCGAAGCCGTCGTCCCCGAGGAAGATATTGCCTACGCCGGCAACGAGAATCTTCATGCCGGTTCGACCTCATCTGGGGAGAAGAAGAAGCGATGCCCCGGCTGGCGCATCATGCCAAATTCACGGCCTGGATCGTCATCCACTACCACCGCAAGCTGAATTTGGTCTTCAAAGTCCTGCTCGATGGCTTCGATGACAGCGATCTTCCCGGCGAGTGCCATGTCCATAATGTCCGCCTTCTTCGTGGGACACAACCGAACGCGATCGCCAACCCGTAGTTCGACGCCGAATAGGCGCACGCTCTCAGGCGCCGCTTTTGCCTCTTCCAGAGGATTCCAGTCTCCGATCATCATGCATCTCCTCGAATGTCACGCAGTCCGCGGATCACGCCGTGCGCCTTGAGCATGGCTTCGGATGTCAGCGCTTCTGTCCGCTCCAGAATCCTGCGCGCCCGAGGATCCCCATTCAGCATCTCCTGCTTCTCGGCATCGGTGAGGGTGAGCACGCGCAGCGTCAGCATCTCGTCCATCTCCGTGCCATCGAAGAAATCGCCTTCGCTTTCAGGCGCTATCCTGGGATAGTCGTAAAGAATGATGGGGGAGCAGAGCATGATGCTTCGCTCCGGTTCCTCACCGGCTAGAACTGGGAAAACCCCCTGGTTGGAACAGGCCGCTGCCGATTCCCGGTAAGTCTCCCCGGGGTCGAGCAAAGAGACAAACTGTCCGTGAGCAACGCCCAGCAGCAGATGCGCGGAGACGAAGGATAACGGCAACGCCTCGTCTCGTGTTGCTCCCGCCCCATTGAGAAGATGACTGGCGTTCTGCACCTCGATCCGGAGCCTGGCCGCTCCATTCTCAAGCATCTGCACGGTGATACTCAGGCCGATCTGCAAGTCTCCGTCCATTGGAAGGGTCAACGAGAGCGGGGAAGCGATCAAATCGCTGAGCAGGAGATTGGTGTGCTCTGAAGTTCGTTCCACCGCCTCATCCCATGCCAGGGCGGGCGCATCCGGCTGCCGGACCAGTTGCAGAAAACGAAGTCTGACATCGAGCGTGGCCTCAGCGTCCGCGGCCACCAGGCATTCGGCCACCAGGCGATACGGTTCTTCGGGACGCTGGGCCTGGGCGTAAACGCGAGGGTAGAGAGTGCCAAAATTCCAACGCTGCCGGTTTTTGATCGCAGTCGGACGATAAGGATAGAGAATATATCCCTCGTAGAGAATCGCAGCCGCAATCTTCTCCACTGCGGCGAAGGTCATGCCTTCACCTCGTCGGTGATTCCTGCTGCGAGTGCCCGGGTGATGGCCTGCTCCCAGGTAGGAATGCCGTGCCGCACCTTGTACTCGTATAGCTGCTCGAACACATCGCGCCGCAGGCACAGCCACGCCGTATTTGGAAAGTGCATCTCCATCATCTCTTTCCAAACCGATACCGGCAGGCGGAAATTGGCTTCGCGGTCCCATGGCACTTGAGCCACCTGCAGACCATCGTCTTCACCCTGGTAAAAAACCGTTCCGCTAAACATCACGCAGATGGGAATGTCACCCGCATCCAGCGCATGGAAATACTTGGTGGCCGCGACATTAAAGTCGAAGGTGCAGGGAAGCTGCAGGTCCACCAGCACGTTGTCGGTGAATCCCGGCACAGCGACAGTGGTGTTCATCCACAAGAGTGGTCTGACGGTGCGGCTCCAACGCTCGGGTGTGCCAAACAGGTCGAGAAGCTTTTCCTGCTCATGGGGAACGTAGCGCCGTTTTGCCGGCTCAATCTGTACCTGGCAGCGTAGCGTGAGCGTGTGGATAGCCTCTTCTGCGGGCAAGTTTGTGATCCGCAGCTTCAGCGCAATCAGGGGAGCGGCAGCGTGGGGCACGGCCTCGGCAGCTTCGATTTTGAAATGCAGCTCAGGCATGCGCCGGCTCCCTTACCTCAACGCTTCGCGCCTTGAGGCCGGTAAAGAAATTATGGATTTCCTTCCAGACTTCCGTCCCACCAGAAAGCCCGTGCCAGTTCATGCGGATTAGCCCAACCAGTCGATAGCACTCGTCCACCGGGACAATGTAGTACTGCGCCGGAGTGCCCACGCGGTTGACCAGAAAGGTCTCAACATCCGCTTCCATGGTTTTGAGTGCCGGATGCGCAGCGGCGATCTCCGCCCACGATTCAAGGGTGAGTAGCGATTCGATGGCCCCTGCCGGGCTGGGATACATAGCCCTCACCCGGTCTGCTGCGCTATCGCGATAAAAGAAGGCCAGGTTGATGGGGATCATCAGCGACTCCCACTGCAGATCGGGCATTTCGAAATCAGTTAGCGCGCGAATGCGACGCGGCACGCGGAGGTAATGGGCGCCGGCCTGTCCGCAGAACAAAACCGCGCACCCGTCGCACGAGCAGGCGATCTGGCGCGTGACCGGATCGAGCAAATGCTGGTGCACGGGCCCCAGCTCAACGCTGCAAAGTTCGCAACGCTCTGCTGCCGGGCGCCTGCGGGCAATTCGATTCAAAAAGGGAAGCTGCTGTTGCGCCATGCCAATCCGTTTCGGTTACAAACTGTGTGTGCCACTTGTCGTACCTCGGGGCTAACTCGATCCCCGGAAGGGCACGGGTTCAGCCGTGCCGTAAATGATACTGCCACACCCGGCTTTAGCCGCTGAGGTACGTTTTTTCCTTCCTCCAAAGTCTCTTATGAGCTGATAAAAGATGCCCCCAGGGGCTGAAGCCCAGAAGCTCCCAAACCTGTTACGGCACGGGTGAACCCGTGCCCTTCGGGGATCGAGTTCTCTCCATGGAACTCTCTTGCTCGCTAAGCTGGCGGCAGGTGAGGCATACGCGAGTCTATCGGTTTGCGATCCTCAACATTGATTCCGGTTGCATCGTCTTCGTATCGATTCACCGATCTGACAATGGCCGCACCTGGAGGCGTGCCAAGAGTGCGAGAAGGTAGGCTGCGTGGGCCCTCATGTGCCATGGTTCGCTCCTTTATTTCAGAACAACTAGGTTGGAAGCAGCCGATTGCTCAGCCGCAGCATTCTCCGCGATGATTTCAAGAATGTCCGGAGCAGCGTCGTACAGCGCCTCTTCGACTGCGTTCTTGAGCGTGAGAGATGACGATGGACAGCTCCCACAGGTGCCGTGCAGCTTAAGCCGGACGATACCATCGCGCACGCTCACCAGTTCGCAGTCACCGCCATGAGACTTTAGATACGGCCTGACCGCCTCAAGCCCACGCGCCACCCGGGTTTCGATGTCGTCAGGATGCAGGGAATGGAGCAGGAACATCCCCGCGACCAGGTTGTCCTCCAGCGCCGCCGACAGCACACGTTCCCCTTCTGTGGTGGCGAGGCACCTGTCAATCAGCCGCTGCAGTGCCGCGCCATGTAGCTCAACCACGGACTGAACCAGTTCCAGCGCGGCGGCCCGTACCTCCGGGTCGCCACACTGGTCAAGTTTAGCCGCTAGTTTTTCTACCCGTTCACTTTGGCCGCGAAACTCCCCGCGCCGCGGTGCGGCTATCGGTTGTTCAGCTTTCGCCGCCATTATTCGGGCCCCGCCGCCCCGAACATGGGTGAATGTTTCACTTCGATCACTTTCCCATCCCCGACATACATATGTACGCCGCAGGGCAGGCAAGGATCGAAGCTCCGCACCGTGCGCATGATGTCGATACCCTTGAAATTCTCCGGACCGTTATCTTCAAAGATGGGTGTGTTCTGCACCGCATCTTCATAAGGGCCGGGAGTTCCATAGACATCACGCGGGTTCGCGTTCCACGGCGTGGGAGGATAAGGATGGTAGTTCGCGATCTTGCCTTCGCGGATAACCACGTGATGAGAAAGCACTCCACGAACCGCTTCGTGGAACCCGCAGCCAATCGCTTCCTCGGGAACCTTGAAGTCAGTCCAGGTGGACGTGCGGCCGGCATTCAACTCTCCGAGTGCCTTTTCGACGAAGTAGAGGGCGGTCGCCGCAGCGTACGCCTGAAAATAAGTGCGAGCCCGATCCCTCTCGAGCGTGTTGCTCCACTGCGGAATCTTCCACTCGAATGAGGTTTCCGGCAGCAGCGCCGTCTTGGGCAGATTGATCTGCACGCTGTGGCCGGTAGCCTTCACATAGCCGATATCGACCAACCCGGAAAGTGCCGTCGACCACAGCCGTGCGATCGGTCCACCGCCAGTGTCGAGCGCAAGATGATCGCCGGTCCGCTTGTCGTACCAGCGGGGAGACATTACCCAGGTATAGTTGCCGCCAAAATCGCGCTTCTGTGGGCGCGGGATGGTGGTCTGATTCCAGGGGTGGTGCTTGTCCACCGGGTTGCCCAATGGATCTCTGGCCACAAATGTCTCCGCCTGTTGCCAATCATCGTAGTAGGAACTGCCGAGCAGGATACGAATATTCAGATTGATGTCGATAAGGCTGTTGGTGACCAACTGTCCGTCCACCACTACGCCGGGCGTGACGTACATCTTGCGACCCCACTCCGCCATGTTCTTGTAGGTGTAATCACAGCTATCGGGATCGTTATAGGATCCCCAACACGCCAGCAAGGTCCGGCGTAGGCCGACCTTCTCGTAGCCGGGCATGGCCTCGTAAAAGAAGTCAAAGAGGTCATCGTGGAGGGGTACGACTTTCTTCATGAATTCGACGTACTTCATCAGCCGGACCAGGTAGTCGGTAAACAGCTGGATGGTGGCTACGGTGCCCACACCGCCTGGATACAACGTCGAAGGATGCACATGCCGGCCTTCCATCAGGCAGAACATCTCCCGCGTCATGCGGCTCATGGCCAGCGTCTCGCGATAGAACGTCCCGGTAAAGGGATTGAGCGCGGTCATGATTTCGGCGATGGTTCTGAAACCGTGTTTGTCACCATTGGGAGCGGCGGTTGATTGGGCCTTCGCCCAGACTCCCGGGTTGGTTTCCTTCACCATGTTTTCGCAGAAGTCCACACCCACCAGGTTGTCCTGGAAGATGTTGTGGTCGAACATGTACTCGGCGGCCTCGCCCAGGTTGATGATCCACTCCGCCAGGGGCGGCGGTTTCACACCAAACGCCATGTTCTGCGCATAGACTGCGCAGGTGGCATGGTTATCACCGCAGATGCCACATATTCGGCTGGTTATGAAGTGGGCGTCGCGCGGATCTTTGCCCTTCATGAAAATGCTGTATCCGCGAAAGATGGATGATGTGCTGTGGCACTCGGCCACTTCGCGATTGGCGAAGTCGATTTTGGTGAAGATGCCGAGACTGCCGACGATCCGCGTAATCGGATCCCAATTCATCTCGACCAGGTTGCGCTTTCTCTTATCGACCTCAGGTACGGTGTCCGGATAAGTCGCCATGAAATTTGTTCCTTTCGGTTGACTGCGCGTTTCCTAGTAAGTGGTTGGCCGGTAGCCAGTGGTCAGCGTGCCCCCAGGATGCCGCCACTTTGGCTCCTTGTTCACCGTGGTGTTGGTGATACTGCGCATGGTGCGAATGAAGCGGCCGTAGGTGCCAATGACGCTGGTAGAAAGCTTTGCCCCCGGCGGTTCATCCATAAAGGGCATGAACTTGTCCGGGAATCCAGGCATCGTGCATCCGATGCAGATGCCGCCAACGTTGGGGCAGCCGCCAATACCGCGCATCCAGCCACGCTTGGTTACGTTGCAATCCACCACCGGTCCCCAGCAGCCGAGTTTGACCAGGCACTTCGAGGATCCGTAGTGGGTGGCAAAGTCGCCTTGCTCGTAGTAGGAACCGCGGTCACAACCTTCGTGCACCGTTTTGCCAAACAGCCACGTAGGCCGCAGCTGTTTGTCCAAAGGAATCATCGGCGCCAGACCCGCAACCTGGTAAAGCA
The DNA here is from genome assembly GCA_964609355.1 of uncultured Acidobacteriaceae bacterium. Taxonomy (GTDB): domain Bacteria; phylum Acidobacteriota; class Terriglobia; order Terriglobales; family Acidobacteriaceae; genus PALSA-350. The sequence continues at coordinate 6,187 of CAZSUK010000600.1, forward strand.
GGTAGAGTACGGTTTCCATGAAGTTGTCCGGCTGCACCGGGCACCCCGGTACATTCACAATCGGCAGGCCGGCCTTGGAGCGCCAATCCCATCCCAGATAATCGGCTAGCCCCATGCATCCGGTCGGATTGCCGGACATGGCATGAATGCCGCCGTAGGTAGCGCAGGTGCCCGCACCAATAATCGCCAGTGCTTTGGGAGCCAAGCGATCGATCCATTCGCAGGTAGTGATAGGCTGACCGGTATCGGGGTTGGTACCCAACGCCGCCCAGTAGCCTTCTTTCTTGATCTTTTCGTTCGGAATAGAGCCTTCTACGACCAACACAAAGGGATCGAGCAAGCCCTTCTCAGCTTCATAAAAAAATTTCATGAATTCGTCGCCGTTCTCGTAGGCAAGTACAGGGTTGTGCAGATGTACCTTAGGCAGTCCAGGAATCGCGCCGAGGAGAACATCCTCGATGCTTGGCTGCTCTGCCGCGGTTACAGAAACGCTATCGCCGTCGCAACTGAGGCCGGCTGTGATCCAAAGAATGTGAACGTCAGAAACGGCGGGGGGCTTGGTGATGCTACTGACCTTTTCAGCCATGGGACTCTCCTTCGGCTTTTTGGATCGGGGTGGAGACATGCCTGGGTTTCCTCAAGAGGCGAACTGGAAGCGCGCCATTGGCGTTCAGATTTTTCGCCCAACGTCGAACCAGAGGAAACTACGCCCGGTCCCACAGCACTGTCAAACGGCGCTAATTGACGCGCTCAAGAAAAGCATTCACGCAATCACGGTGCTGTCGGGAGTGAAGAATTTGCATGAGTAGTTTTCCCCTTTTGGGGATCGGGGAAAGCCTTATGCCGAGGTCAAGAGTTGATCAGCAGATACGGGGCAGCTGTTCGCCAAACATCACATCCAACACCCTGGTGCCGCCAATCTGAGTCTTCATCAGCACCATACCTGGGTGATCGGTGACTACTTCTCCGATGATGGCGGCGTCAGCCCCAAGCGGGTGCTGCCGCATCCTCTGGAGCACGGCTGGCGCGATCTCCGGTGCAACGATGGCTAATAATTTCCCCTCGTTGGCGACATAGAGCGGATCAAGACCGAGTAACTCGCAAGCGCCCTTGACTGACTCACGCACGGGAATCGACTGTTCCCGTAATAGCATTCCCACGCTGGAACGCTTGGCAATTTCATTCAGCGTCGTTGCTGCGCCACCGCGAGTAGGGTCGCGCAGGCAGTGGATGAAGTCCGTCTCACGCGACGACGGTGTGGACAGCATGCTGGCCACCAATCCATGCAACGAAGCGCAATCGCTGAGGATGGTCCCCTCAAACTCGAGGTTCTCGCGCTGTGACATGATTGCCATTCCATGGTCGCCGAGGTAACCGCTGAGGATGATCTGATCCCCGGCGCGGGCACGGTCAGCCGAAATATTCACCCCGCCCTCAACCACGCCGATGCCGGTAGTGGTAATGAAGACCTGGTCTCCCTTGCCTCGATTGACGACTTTGGTATCGCCGGTCACGAACTGTACGTCCGCTTCTGCTGCCGCTGCACGCATCGACTCAACCACCCGGCGCAGGTCGTCAACCGATAAACCTTCCTCTAGGATGAAAGCTGCGGACAGATAGAGCGGGCGGGCGCCGCTCATTGCCAGGTCGTTCACCGTTCCATGCACTGCCAGCCGCCCAATGTCGCCGCCGGGGAAAAAGATTGGTGTGACGACAAACGAGTCAGTGGTAAAGGCCAGGCGAGCGCCACCGACCGTTACCACCGCCTGGTCGTCTAGTTTATTTAATGTGGGATTTGTGAACGCCGGCAAAAAGACCTGGTCGATCAGATCGGCGGTAAGCTTGCCTCCGCTCCCATGCCCCAGCACAATTTGCTGATGATCAAAAATTGGCAACGGACACGACCCAAACACCGCAGCTGACTTAGTCGCCATGTTAGTTACCATCTTTACAGGTTGCGGAAAACTCTGTTTTATATCTGTGGCTCACCCAAGGTGATGAAAACCGGGTGCCCGATCCTTTGTGGCAAGGCAAGAAATACGGTTTTTCGCAGCCATTTTTAGTCACAATGACCCGCCGTAACTCCCAGGGGTTCCGCGGAAGCGATCTGGTGGAGCGGTTTGGCTGGTTGCAGATGCCGCCCATATGCGTAATACGCAGCGCATGCTCCCTCGGCCGACACCATCGTCGCGCCCAGCGGACGCTGCGGTGTGCACAGCGTCCCGAACGCCGGGCAGTCGTGCGGCTTCCTGATGCCCCGCAAAATCTGGCCGCTGATGCATATCTCTGGCTCGAGCGTGGCAATCTCTGCCACATCGAACAATTTTTCCGCATCCTGCCGGGAGAACTCGTCTCGCAGTTGGAAGCCGCTCATGGGAATCATGCCGATGCCCCGCCATTTGCGGTCGGTCACTTCAAACACGCGATTTACCAGCTTCTGCGCCGCCCCGTTCCCATCCGGACCCAACACCCGTGAGTATTGGTTCTCCACCACCGCGCGTCCCTCTTCCAACTGTTGCACAGTCATCAGCGTGCCGTGCAAAATATCAATCGGCTCAAACCCTGTGACCACGATAGGAACCTGGTAGCGAGCGCTGATGGGTACGTATTCGCGATAGCCCATCACCGCGCACACGTGACCGGGTCCGAGAAAGCCCTGTACCCGGTTGTCCCCAGCTTGCAGAATGGCCTCCAATGCAGGCGGAACCAGCACATGCGAAACCAAGAGCGACACATTCGTCACCTGCTGCTCGCGCGCCTGCCACGCCAGCATGGCGTTCGCCGGCGCCGTGGTCTCAAACCCAATGGCAAAAAACACCACCTGCTTGCTCGGGTTGGCGCGCGCAATCTTCAGGCAATCGATTGGCGAGTAAACCACCCGCACGTCGCCCCCTAATGACTTAATGGTGAACAGGTCACCCGCTGAGCCGGGTACGCGCAGCATGTCGCCGAAGGAGCAGAAGATAACGTTCGGCTGGCGGGCAATTGCGTGCGCCTTATCGATCATTTCCAACGGCGTCACACATACCGGGCAGCCCGGCCCGTGCACCAGCTCTACACCTTCAGGGATGAGACGATCAATCCCGTTTTTGACGATGGAGTGCGTTTGTCCGCCGCAGACCTCCATCAGTACCCAGGGCCGGGTTTGAATGCGGCGCATTTCGCCTACGATTTTCTGTGCTACTTCGCCATCGCGATATTCATCGAGGTATTTCATTGTCGAAAACCTCCGGGTTCTACTTCTTCCACAACGGGTGACTCCAGCTCGGTAAG
>CAZSUK010000601.1:0-4367 GCA_964609355.1 uncultured Acidobacteriaceae bacterium
ACACCACGGGCTCGACGGCAGCAAGACCTACAAGGTGCATCTGCCACCGAACATCCCGGCGAAGGACAACTGGTCCTTCACTCTATACGACAACCAGACTCGCTCGTGTCTGCAGACCGACGAGCGCTTCCCGAGCGTCAACAGTTTCGACAAAGGCCTCGTGACTAATCCGGATGGTTCGACAGATGTCTGGTTCGGCCCGAAGCTGCCAGACGGAGTACCGGAAGCGAACTGGGCGCAGACCATTCCTGGCAAAGGCTGGAACATGCTCTTCCGCCTCTACGGCCCCCTCGAACCCTGGTTCGACAAGACCTGGCGTGTGGGTGAAGTTGAACTGGTCAAGTGAATGGCAACGTTTCTAAACAACCAATAGCCAAAGAGTACGGAGGAAAAGGTGAACATCATATCCAAAAGACTGAGGATGAGTATCGCCACGGCGGCGATCTTCGTAATGTCCGCCGGCGCAGGATTCGCCCGCGACACCACTGAGACGATCGATGCCCAAGCCTATGGCACGAGCACCCAACTGGGCAAGAACTTCACTGTCAGGCTCATAATCTATGAGTATTCCACTCCTGATGACCGGAAGATTCTGATCCAGTCCTTTCAAAAGGGTCAGAACAACGGCTTGGCCAACGCACTTGAAAAAATGAAGGCGGTGGGCCGGATTACAATGCCGAACACCCTGGGATTCGACGTCAGCTACATTCATGAAATCAAGACCCCCACAGGACGATCGATCCGATTCGTTACGAATCGCAGGATTGCTTTCGGAGAAGCCTACTGGAATACCCAATCGCAATCCTTCAATCTGACGGCAGGTGAAATAAGAATCAACGATCAGGACAAGAGCAAGAGCGACGGCGTCCTCTTTCCCGCGACCCAGCTCACCATCAACAAGGATGGTGACCCACAGTGGGATCTGAGAATGAACCCCTGGAAGCTCAACAACATCATCGTTTGGCCGAGTAAAGATAAAGAGAAATAGCTCCGTCCAGCTGATGCTTTCGATTGAAAAAGGGCTGTCCACAATTCCTGTGAGGTATTGACCATGAGAATGCAAATGCGTTCGTGCAGTGTCGTGCTGGTGACGGCTGTCATGATAATAGGCAGCACACTCGCCAATGCTAAGAGCAAATACATCTGCGATGAACCGCAGCCGGCGGACAGGTGCAACACCGGCAACACATGCGGATCATCATCCACACCGTGCACCATCAACATCCAAAAATCCGGGGCAAGCGCAAGCGTCAAGCCGGGTATTCATGATGCGAAGGGCAATCAGTTCTTCTGCATAAGAGCAGGCACTGAGGTCGTATGGATGACCTCAAGTAAGAACACCGGGTTCTCGATCTCATTTGGGACGGATTCGCCGTTCACTCCAGATGATCCTATTCTGGGCGGCGGAAGCAAGCCGATTACCGTGAAGGCACAGAACCCCGGTTGCTACAAGTATGACGCGGGAGCATTCTACTCTGGGGCTATATACGGTATGAGTGGGGGCAGCAAGCCCGAGTTGGTGATTCTGCCCTAGACTAGATGTGAAGTTTCAAGAGGTGGACGGACATACATCATTTCACTCATTGGGTTGAGGACTTTCCTGAGCTGCTCTTGAGGACAGGTCCCTTTAGCTCGCGCGCGACTTCATGAATACCCTGGCCGTCCAACTCGCGGCAATTTTCTTACTTGCTTCCACTTTTGTTTTTGGCAGGTATCTGCGAACTCCCCTTTCGGGTGCCCCCCGGCGCTGGTTATCAGCAGCGGCAGGTGTTTCGGTAGCTTATGTATTTGTCCGGGCTCTGCCAGAAATGAGCGAGGCGCAGGACGTTTTCACGCGGGTAACAGTTGGCCGCGGATTGCCATTCCCGGAACACCGCGTTTACTGGGCTGCCCTGATCGGGTTCCTGTTCTTCTATGGTTTGGAGAATATGGTTTCGCAGTCTGGCGCGCGCGGCGGAACACAGGGAGAACCGGCTTCTCAACTAACTTACAGACTTCAACTGGGTGGGTTCGCCGCCTACGGCTGCATGGTAGGTTATTTGATGGTTCATCAACGCAGCTTGCCCACGCTTCTCTATCTGATCGCGATGGCACTGCACTTTCTAGCCGTGAACCACTCATTGGAACGGGAGTACGGTTCCACGTACGATCACAGCGGAAGATGGCTACCGGCAGCCGCTATATTGGTCGGGGGATCTGCGGGAATCTTCACTTCCATGTCCGAGGAACTGTTGGCGACACTGCTTGGGTTGAACTCAGGGGGCGTAGTCATCAACAGCATGATTATGGAATTACCAACCGAGAAAGAGGGACGCTTCTGGTGGTTCTGCCTGGGGGCGATTGGGTATTCCCTTCTTCTGGTACTGATCTAGACGATTCGGCGCCATGGCCTTCCTCTTAGATCCGGAGCTTGCGCCACTGCCCTACTGTTCTCTTTGTGCTGTCAGGGCTATCAGTCCGGGGGAGCGGGCTTTCAAGCGGATACCGCGGGTAAAAGCATTGCCCCTCGCTCGGTAGCCGCTTCAAGCCCGCGAGAACGCACGGTGAATAAATTTCCGCGCTTTAGCGCTGGTGGCTGCTTTTGAAGCGCTGAGCGCCTTTTACTGCACCCCTCTGAAGCCACCGTATGTCAGACTTTCCCCCCAGGGCGTCGCCCAAAAGCGAGTTATAGCGTGGGGCGGAACATTAAGTATTTTTTAGAATCACCGAAATTTATGCTTGAAGCATTGCTCAAGCAATGCTTGGCGATGCCGATTCATAACTCACAATCAGAATCAGCATCACAACCACCGTTACACAGCAACCGTAGTTGACAATTCAACAGAATCAACGGAGAAAGTAACTTCTTCCGCGGTAACCACCTGGTGGGAAAAATATTTGCAACCGGTGCCGACATTCCTGCACAACCATGATTCAAGCATTGCTGAAGCAATGCTTGGGAACGCTCATTCATACCCCCCTAATCAGCATCACGCCGACCGTGACACAGTAACAGCACTTGGCAAACCATCTTTTGAGCAAAAGTAGCAGTAACTTTAGAGTTTGACCTACTTAGTTGGAGTCAACACTCTAAGCCCTCTTGAGCACCCGCTATAACCGAACTAAACTAGTAAGTATGATAAGAAACCTGAACATGGGCATAAAGCGACAACCGTATGCCGACTTCGCGGAGTTACAGAGCCGAAGCGCCGAACTACTCGACAACCCGCCTGAGCCGGCGCCCGAACCACCGCCCCAGCCGAGACCAGCATCGCTGAAGCCGCCCGCGAAGTTCCATCTGCGCGAACAGGCCCTGTACGGCCTTGCCGGGCAGATCGTTCGCACGCTGGCTCCGCACACTGAGGCTCATCCCGCGGCCATCCTGCTGCAATTCCTGGCCGCCTTTGGCAACGCGGCAGGACCCGGCCCGCACTGTCTCGTCGGGCCCGCGCGCCATCGTCTCAATCTCTTCGTGGTGTTGGTCGGCGAGTCCAGCAAGGCCCGCAAGGGCACCAGTTGGAACCAGATCGAGCGCCTGTTCGCTGAAGTAGATCAACCCTGGGTCAACACCCGCATCACCACCGCGCGCTTAGGCGCCGCCGGCCTGGTTCACGCTTTGCGCGATCAGCAACCCCCCACCGACCGCCGCCTGCTCGCGGTGGCCGAAGAATTCGCTTCTATCCTCCACACCATCAAGCGCGCCAAGGGACATCTCTCCCCCCTGCTTCGTTGTGCTTGGGACAACGGCCACCTCCGCATGCTCGATGCCTCCGGCCCACTCCGTGCAACCAACACCCATATCAGCCTCATTGCCCACATCACCGAGCGCGAACTCACTCAGAATCTCGATCCCACAGACGCGCACAGCGGCTTCGCAAATCGCTGTCTCTGGACCAGCGTCCACCGCAGTCAGTGCCTGCCTGGCGGCGGCGCCCTCAGAGACCACGAGTTGATACCCATTACCCAACAACTGCGCCAGGCACTCGATTGGGCCGCGACTACCGCTACCGTCTTGAGCCGTGACCAAGCCGCGGAATCGCTTTGGGAAGAGTGCTACCCCGAGCTAAGCCAGGCACGTCCAGGTCTCTTCGGAGCCGCTACCAGCCGCGCCGAAGCCCAGGTCCTGCGTCTCAGTGCCGTCTACGCAGCCCTCGATCGCAGCTCCGTCATCACGGCGCCCCATCTCGAAGCCGCCCTCGCCGTATGGGAGTACTGCTCCGCCACTGCCGCGGAACTCTTCGGCACCTCCACCGGTGACGTCACCGCCGATCGCATCAAGCTTGCCATCGAAGAATCCAAAGAAGGATTGTCCAGGGAACAAATCAGGTGCCTCTTTCATGGCCACGTCAGCAGCGATCGGATCGAGTCCGCCCTCGAACAACTCATGT
>CAZSUK010000602.1:0-2550 GCA_964609355.1 uncultured Acidobacteriaceae bacterium
AACAACCACCCTTCTTGCCAACTCACTTACTGCCTTTCGCGTTTTTCTCGATGTATTCGGTGGCGTCTTTCACCGTCTTGATTTTTTCCGCGTCTTCGTCCGGAATTTCCAGGTCAAAGGCCTCTTCGAACTGCATCACCAGTTCGACAACGTCGAGTGAATCTGCTCCCAGATCTTCCTGAAATGAGGCACTGGGAGTCACTTCAGCTTCATCGACCTGAAGTTGTTCGACAATAATTTGCTTTACCTTCTCTTCCACTGCTGCTGTTGCCATTCCGTTCTCCTGTCTATAAGAAACAACTCGTTAGAGGGTGAATACCCTGAGGATGAGCGGTCCGGGAAGGCGGCGCGGCGGTCGTTCCGGTTTTCCTCCAGGCGCCGCCTGCCAACGAAAAGGATCTGGCATTGCAGATGGTCCCGAATAGAACCGCTGCGCCGGAAGCCAATTCCTGGCAGGAGACAGCAACAGGAAAAACGGCCTTGCCCGCAACCCGCGCAGTTCACGGCCCCAAAGTTCTCAGTCTACTGAGCGGTCCCAGTGGTGTAAAGCCGTGTAAAGCGGGGCACTCGGTCGGGTTCCCCGGCATCTTTGCCGCCGTCTCCACCGCGATGACGAGTAAAGTCAAAAAAGCAGATGGCGATGTTTCCCGAAATGATCACACTCCTTGTTGCAGTCGCCGGCGCTTTCGTGGCCGGCATCGTGGTAGCTACCTATTTTGAGCGCGGCCGAACCGGCTCTGAGCGCGCGAATTTTGAAAAATCCTCGAAGATTCTGCTCGATCAATTGACCAATACCCGCACCCGTCTTGACCAGGCGCTCAGTGATGACGCTGACCACAGAGCCACCATTGCCCGGCTCGAGGAACGGCACGCGGCCACCGAGCGCGCAGTCGAGCAGATGCGCGTAAGCCTGCCTGAGACCTTCAAATCTTTGGCCAGTGAGGTTCTGGAAGAGAAATCGAAGCGGTTCGTGGAGCAGAATCAATCCAGCCTGGGCCAGGTTCTCGAGCCGCTCAAGACCAGGCTGGAGGATTTTCAGGCCAAGGTCGAAGCCGCGCGCATGGAGCAGGTAAGGGGCGGCGAAAAGCTGAGCGCCCACATCGATAAGCTGTTCGAGTCCAATACCAGGATCAGCGACCAGGCAAACAATCTGACGATTGCGTTGCGGGGTTCGAGCAAAGCCCAGGGCGCCTGGGGAGAGTTGATCCTGGAGCGGACGTTAGAAGCCGCTGGCCTGCGTGCCGGACATGAATACGAGGCCCAGCAGGGCTACGCGGGGGAAAACGGGTCGAGGTCACAGCCGGACGTGGTGATTCATCTCCCCGGCGACCGGCACCTGATCATCGATTCCAAGGTTTCGCTCGTCCACCATGGGGCTTACAACTCGGCTGAAAGCGAAGCGGCTCGGACCCTGGCCGCCGACAGTCATTGCAACTCTGTGCGCACCCATATCCGCGGACTGGCGGACAAGAACTACCAGGCGCTTTACGGGCTGAACTCGATCGATTTCGTGATTATGTTCCTGCCATTCGAGTCGGCCTTCATGCTAGCGATTTCCCAGGATGAAAAGCTGTGGGAGCATGCCTGGCAGCGGAATGTTCTGTTGGTTAGCCCCAGCACGCTGCTGTTTGTTCTGCGTACGGTCGCTTCGCTCTGGCGGCAGGAGCAGCAAAAGCACAACGTGGAGGAGATTGCCCGGCGGGGCGCGGAACTCTACAACAAATTGGCCGGATTTGTGGCTGACTTTACCAAGATGGGCGAACGGCTGGACCAGGCACAGTCCAGCTATGCGGATGCCTTGTCCAAGCTGCATACCGGATCCGGGAACGTGATCCGGCAAGCGGAAATGCTCAGAGCGCTTGGGGTTAAGCCTACCAAGCAGATCCCACTGGGACTGGTGGAGTTGGCCCAACAGGAGACGCTGGAGCTGGAGGATCAGCCGGAATTGCCGTAGTGGGGGAGTCCGACAAAAGGGGAAGAACCGCAGATCTCTCCACTGCGCTTCGCTTCGGTCGAGATGACAAAGGGTAGGGTCGTTATGGACCGGAGCGACCATGGCCAGTGAGCCCACCAAGGTGACGAAACAACGGCTCCTGTTCAGCAACTACTCTTCCTGGAAGCGCTGCCCTCCCCTTTGTCCTCTCGACCGAAGCGAACCCGGATTTCCTACTTCGCGCTGCTAGCGACGACCACGTGTGCGGCTCTCCGTGAAGAGAGCCGCATGCAGATCCTCAAAGCCACGGGTCTCAACAGGAAATCCGGGGGAGCGAAGTGGAGAGATCTGCGGTTTCTCTCATCCCGCCTTGAATGCCTGCTGCAGGCGTTGCCAAGTGATATCCAAGGTTTCCGGCAGGACCCGAGTTTCTGAGATCACGGTCATGAAGTTGGAGTCGCCCAGCCAGCGGGGCAGGGCGTGCATATGCAAATGTTCCGAGATTCCCGCTCCCGCCGCCTGCCCCAGGTTCAACCCCATATTGATGCCCTGGGGCGAGTACACCTGGCGCAGAACCGCCTCCGTCCGCTGGGCCAGGGTCATCATCTCGAGCGCCG
>CAZSUK010000603.1:0-31886 GCA_964609355.1 uncultured Acidobacteriaceae bacterium
GCAGCCAGCGAAATCACAATGATGCCGCGGAGAAGTCCTCCCGCCGCGTGATCAGCAGCCGGATCGCCGGCGTGGCTGACAACCACGACCAGCACGCCCCCGAAGCCGAGGAAAACACCACCGATGGTGAGCAGCGCGGCCCGCGTGCGGTGAATGGCCAGGGACAGAAGAAGTGTCCAGATAGGGGTAGTGGCATTGATCACGGCCGCGATGTTGCTGGGCACCGTCCGCTCACCCCAGGCGAAGAAGGCAAACGGCATAGCGTTATTGAACAGAGCAACAAGGATGAGCCAGGGCAGCAGGCGGCGCGGCGGCAGCTTGTTGCCACCGAGACAGAGGACAGTCCAGAGCAAGGCCGCTCCCAGCGCGCAGCGTAGAAGCGCTACCCACAGCGGCGGGAATGCCGTGCCTGCGATACGGATCATGAGGAACGAGACGCCCCACACGGCTGATAACAGGAGGATCTGCAGCATGGACTTAGTCGTCATACCTTAACGATGACACCGGGGTCCCAGACGGTCCAATACATTGCTGCGATGCGATCGATCAAAATTCCAGATACGTGCTAAGACTCTTAGCAATTCACTGCTCTTGGGCAGATGTACGCGCATGTTTCCAGCCACATTTATCGCGATTGCTTCATACTCAGTACGCACCTGCAGGTGGATTTCGGGTTGGCTCTTGAACGTATGATGCTGTCCCAAAGAAAGCCGTTTGCAAGCGGCATGTCGACTGCAGGGGGACGGACGCGCGTCTTGCAGCTTTCGCTGCCGCTGGAGTTTCAAAGCAGTCCAACCTTGAGACGGCTCATGCAAAATTCGCTGGACCTCCCTTTGTATCTCACTGGCCCGAGCTGGCTACTCCGCTTGGCCCGCGCACGGGAAAGGCAATTCGTCAATAGAGTCTATCGGTGAGATGAACATACGAATTCAATACTTGATATTTCGTGAGACTACAGTTGTTCAGGTTTTTTCACGCGTCCGCCCTTCCTCATCAATCTCAGCGACACTCTGAAAGAAAATCTCAAAAAAGACTGAACAGAATGCTCCGAAAAGGAATATCCCAACTAGACCAGTCGTGACCTGAAAGAAATTGCCCTGATCCGGATATCTATGTAGCGCTCAAACATCGGACCTATACCGAAGACGACGATCGACACAGGTGCCGTTCTGAAGGCTTCTCTGCGTGAAACGTTTGCGAAGGCTTTCCTGCAGCTTCGTATTTCGACAAGCTTCGGCCAGCGAAACCAATTACCAGACCACCAAATCCACTTGGCAACAAAAGGCAGGCGCATGGTTTTCGGTACTCGATCAAAGTTGACCCGTTTTCTTCGGTCAAGTTTTCTTTTGTTCGTGGCTCAACTGGCGGGAACGGTTGCTTATGCTCAGAGCACGGGTGAGATCCGGCTTCAGGTAAAGGACCCTTCCGGTGCGGCTTTACCGGCCAGTGGCCATGTGGTGGGGCCAGCTATAGACCGTGCTTTCCGCACCGATGCGCAGGGAGCCTTTTCGCTGGGCGGCCTGGCATTTGGACGGTACCGCCTTGAGATTTCGAGATCGGGATTTGCTACTCGTTCCATCACCGTCGACGTAAACTCGCCGGCTCCTGTGTCGGAACGGGTCACCCTTCTCATTCGGATCGCGTCAACCAGCGTCGCTGTCTTTTCGCCCACACCGATCGGGCAAGCGGATCAGTCTCTCGATGAGATTCCGGTACCGGTTCAGGGGCTGACCGCAAAGAATCTGGAAGACAGTAACGCCCTCGACCTTGCCGACCTCATGAACAAGCAGTTGACCAGCGTGTATATCAACGAGAATGCAGGCAACCCCTACCAGCCGGACGTCAACTACCGCGGATATACAGCTTCTCCGCTGCTGGGAACGCCGGAAGGGCTTTCCGTTTACATGGACGGCGTACGCCAAAACCAACCCTTCGGCGATATCGTCGCCTGGGATTTGATCCCTAAAGTGGCCATCCGCGATATGGCCTTGATTCCTGGCTCAAATCCGGTTTATGGCCTCAACACCTTGGGCGGGGCGATCTCAGTACAGACCAAAGACGGCCTCACCGCCCCTGGTGGATCGCTTCAGCTGACCGGCGGCAAATTTGGCCGTCGCGCCGGCGAAGGGGAACTAGGCGGCGTGTTGCCCAAAGGCTTCAACTACTACCTGGCAGGCAATCTTTACCGTGAAGACGGGTGGCGGCTATTCTCACCGTCCGAGGTCCGGCAATCCTTCCTCAAACTGGGCTGGACTGATGCAAAGACGAGTGTCTTTCTGAGCGGCACCTATGCAAACAACTGGATGACCGGCAACGGCACTTCAGACTTCCGTTTCCTTAATGTGAACTGGAGGGACGTGAATACCATTCCCGACGTAACGTGGGATCATTCTCCTTCCTTGACGTTGAATGTGACTCACGCTCTGAGCGACAAACTGACGGTGTCGGCGAATGCTTACTACCGCTATGTCCGCACCGACAGCTCGAACGGCGACCTGAACGACGATTCGTTCAGTGAGGATCTTTACGATCTGTCGGACGATGATGCAGCCGCACTCGCGGCCGCGGGCTATACGGGTTTCCCAACGACAGGGGATTCGACCACGGAACCATTTCCTTTCTGGCTTTGCCTCGCCCAAGTGCTTCAGAACGACTCCGGCGGTGTTCCGTCCGAGACTTGCAATGGTGTGATCACGCGTACGCAAGATAAGCAGAACAGCTATGGCCTTTCGGGACTAGCTACATGGCACACAAAACACAATCTGCTTTCCGTAGGCGCCGGTTGGGATCGCGGCACGTCAACCTATCATCAGCTTACCCAGCTTGGCTACCTGAACACTGATAATGTTTCCTTTACGCTCGTGCCGATCTTTCTCAACGGCACAACCTTCGATGATGACGGCGACCCTGTGGACAGCCAGGTGCTGCTGCACGGAACCGTAAACACACCCAGCGTGTATGCCACAGATACGCTTACCTACGGCCCCTGGGCCGTGACCTTGTCAGGCCGTTACAATCACACCTCGCTGGACAACCTGGACTACCTGCCCATCTCGGCAGAGCGCGGCAATCTCACCAGCAACAATGTATTCCAGCGGTTCAACCCTGCAGCGGGGCTTACTTACAAACCCTCACGTTTCCTCAATACCTACTTTGACTATAGCGAGGCTAGCCGCTCGCCCACATCGATGGAGCTTGGCTGCTCCGACCCGGACGAGCCTTGCAATTTACCGAACGCGCTGGTCAGCGACCCTCCGCTCAAGCAGGTGGTCACGCGTACCTTCGAAGTTGGCGTCCGCAGTAACGAGAGCACTTCGTTTCACTGGAGTGCCGACTATTTCTTCGGCCAGAACTATAACGACTTGCTTTTTGTTGCTTCTGAACAGACAGGCTTCGGCTATTTCCTCAACTTTGGCAAAACCAGGCGCGACGGTATTGAGTTGGAGCTTTCCCAGGACTGGCGGCACTGGAGTCTAGGTAGCAATTACACTTTCCTGAACGCTACCTATCAAAGTCCGCAGACCATCGATGGCGGCAGCAACAGCACCAACGACAGCGCTCTGGCAGGTCAGCCTGGCATCGACGACGATATCCACATTGTGCCAGGTGATTTCATACCCCAGGTGCCGCGCAATATTTTCAAACTATACGGTCAATATAGGCCTTCTTCAAAATTGACAGCGGAGCTGAATGTTCTTGCTGTTGGGTCTTCGTTCGCACGTGGCAACGAAAACAACCTGGATCAACCGGATGGTGGGTACTACAACGGACCGGGCAGGTCTGCCGGATACGGAATCGCCAGCCTTGGAGCGCGGTACCAGATCACTGACCGTATCCAGCTCTTCGTGCAGATGAACAATCTACTCGATAAGCACTATTCGACCGGCGCTCAGCTCGGCACAACACCATTCGATGACAACAATCATTTTGTGGCGCAGCCATTCGGAACACCGTACGGCACAGACGATGACGATGTCCCGATTCGCTCCTCGTCCTTCCAGGCGCCAGGTACCCCATTCAATCTTTATGGTGGATTGAAAATCACCCTGTGGAAGAGGTAATGAAGATCGCTTTTTCACTTTCTGTCGTGTGAGCCATCTCCAAATTGCTCAGGGAAAATATTTAGAAAGTAGTGCGAGCGTTCTCGTGCCCTCTTCCGTCGTCAGTAATCGCCAGCCTCCCGCCGGTTGTTCTCTCTTGCTACATCCATTGATCGATATGGACATCCACCCAATAGGGGAAGACGGCGTCGATATTGCTCGCTAAAGTTTCATCTGCACCCGTGACAGCAGATTCCGAAAGAACCCAACAGGAATTTCGCGCCACGTTGGCAGATGCAGCAGACACGACTATCGAGGCCAATCCATTGAAAACCGCCGTTCCTCAAGGGATACTCCGCCGCTCGACCAGTGCGCATTCTGCATGAGGTCGCATGCAGCGGTAAGCGAGAATCAAAACCTGCAAGCGACCGGAATGACGGTGGACTCCGAGTCTCGTCTCTCTTACCCCGGCTGGAAGGTTTCTCTCGCCGGATTCTTCGGCGTCATGGTCAGCTTTTCGGCCATAGTGCCGTACACCTTCAGCCTCTTTCTCAAGCCGCTCTCATTGAGCTTCGGATGGCGCCGGGAAGCTATCTCCGCCGGCTTCAGCATCGCCGGATTGACGGTGGCCGCAGCCGCTCCGGTGTTGGGCTCTCTGCTCGACCGGTTCGGTCCGCGCCGCATCATCCTTCCTTGCATTCTGATTTTTTCATCCACGTACGCGTCTATGGCCTTGCTCACGCCGCACCTGGCCCGGTTTTATCTGAGCTTCTTTCTCATCGGTCTGGTAGGCGGCGGAACCTCCTTTCTCGGATACTCGCGTGTCATCTCTACGTGGTTCGACCGGCGGCGCGGGCTCGCGCTCTCGGTCATGATTGCTGGAAGCGGACTTGGGGCCATGATTCTGCCGGTCATCGCACAAGCGGCCATCACGCACTATGGCTGGCGGAATGCGTTCGCCCTGCTTGGATTTCTTGCCCTCGCCCTGGGCTTCCCACTCACTGCATGGTTCGTCCGCGAACGGCCCATCAGCCAGCAGCGCGTACACCTCTCCGCCCAGGTTGGAGAGTCAGTGGGCAAGGCCCTCACGGGCCGCATCTTCTGGATCATCGCCGCCACAGTTTGTCTGCCCTCCATCAGCGTGAACGGAGCCGTTACTCATTTCTCCGCTTTGCTCACAGATCGTGGCGTCTCCAGCCAGGGTGCGGCCTACGCCATCGCGACCATCGGCGCCACGGCCCTCATCGGGCGCCTTGTCACCGGGATGTTTCTTGACCGATTCTTTGGCCCCCGCGTATATCAAACGATGCTGCTGATGAGCGGCAGCGGAATTGCTCTCCTTTCTGTCGCCCACACGTTGCCTGTGGCGATGATCGCAGCATCCTTGATCGGCTTCAGCACGGGCGGCGAAGCCGACATCACACCCTATTTGATTGGCCGCTACTTCGGACTCAGGCGCCTCTCCACTCTCTACGCATTCACCTGGACGAGTTACTCCATCGGCAGCGCGATCGGTCCACTTGTGGTCGGCCGGCTATTTGACTCGCTTGGCTCCTATCGTCCCGCGACCATTCAACTGCTGGCGTTGCCCGCTTTCATTCCATGCGTACTCATGTTCCTGCTGCCCCGTTATGCGGATCGTGATGCCTCGCGCGCACCCGCCATCCTTGAACCATTTGCCGAAGTTCCAGCGGCGAACATTCCACAGTGATTAAGGAGAACATTCATGGCACACATTACGCTCCCTGAAGGATTGCCTGGAATCACAGGACTCCTGACGTTCCGTCCTGAAACCGCCGCGCCCATGCGTACGCTCTCTGAGTTTCTGCTGCGCGGGCCTAATTCGCTCACCAGTGCAGAGCGCGAGATCATCGCGACCTATACGTCCAGCCAGAACGACTGTTACTTCTGCCAGATGGGCCACGGCGCCGCCGCCGCACATCATCTGGGAGGCAATTTGGAGCTCATCGATCAGGTCAAGCGTGACTTCCGGACCGCGCCGATCTCAGACAAGTTGAAGGCCCTCCTGGCGATTGCAGGCCAGGTGCAGAGGGGCGGAAAGCATGTCACAGCCGAAGACATCGAGCGCGCGCGACAGACGGGAGCGACAGACCTTGAGATCCACGACACGGTTCTGATAGCCGCTGCATTCTGCATGTACAACCGCTACGTCGACGGGCTGGCGACATCGGTCCCAAGAGATCCCGAAGTCTACCTCGCGATGGGTGCAAGACTGGCCGAGCAAGGCTACGCCAACTCCGGGGCTCCTGCGCCCGTTGCAGCGGCAGACTAGCTGGGAATGATAGCCGGCTATCGGGCCAGGTAGTAAGGCAAGGCCACCCACACTTCTGTAAGGAGCTGCAAGCATGAAGACTTCTTCCCGCGTTGTTTGCGCACTTCTCGTCACCTGTGTTTTTCTTTCTTTGCGTATGTGGCCCCAGGTGGCCACAACATCTTTACGTGGAACATTGAGCGATGTAAGCGGCGCCCTGGTAACGGGAGCCTCCCTGACTCTCAATCGACCAGATACCGGCTTCACGGTCACAATGAAGAGCAACTCTGCTGGAGCTTACATCTTCCAGCAGCTCGATCCAGGCACTTACCAACTTACCGCCGACGCATCCGGTTTCGCGGCCCAGACTGTACAGGTGCAGCTGCTCGTCGATCAGCCCGCCACACTTAATCTGACGATGAACGTGGCCAAGAGCGAAACCACGATTGCTGTCCAGGCCCAGACGACCCTTAACACGACGGACGCATCGATCGGAAATGCAGTCGGTAATGAGCTTGTTCAGGCGTTGCCCTCTGAGGGGCGCAATGTCCCGGATCTTCTTAGTCTGCAACCTGGGGTCCTCTATCTGAGCCATAACGTCGACCAGGACGAGGACGGTCGAAGTGGGTCAGTGGCCGGGGCTCGTTCCGACCAGGGCAATTTGACTTTAGATGGCCTGGACAACAACGACCAGACGGAAGGATACGCCTTTACCGGGGTGCTTCGTTCCACACTGGATTCGGTCGATGAGTTCCGCGTGACCACAGTAGATGCCGGCGCGGATTCGGGCCGGTCTTCCGGCGCACAGATCAACGTAATCACGAAGAGTGGAACGAATACATTTCACGGCAGTCTCTACGAATACAATCGCAATACCGTCGCCGTAGCAAACAACTGGTTCAACAAAGAGGCACAGATTGCGGCCGGTGAGCCGAACAAACCCGGCGAACTGATTCGGAATACGTTTGGGGGAGCTCTCGGCGGCCCTATCAAGAAAGACAAGCTCTTTTTCTTCGCCAATTACGAGGCCCAACGAACGGCGGAAAATCAGCAAGCGATATTACAGGTGCCCACGCAGAGTTTTCGTACTGGGAATATCATCTATCCGTCCGCAGCCGGCTCTGTCATAACTTTGAACCCATCTCAGTTCGCCTCGATGGACCCACTCTGCCACGGTCTTGGAACCTGCCCGCTGGGTCCGGGAGCGAATCCGGCTGTCCTGCAGCTGATGAATACCTATCCGCTGCCAAATGGCAGTCTTGCGGGCGACGGGTTCAACACCGCCTCCTTCACATGGTCAGCTCCAAATCCCCTCAACCTCGGCACGTATGTGGCGCGCATCGACTACTCCCTCTCTGACAAACACAGGCTCTTTGCGCGCGGTAATCTGCAGAACGACCACGAGAGCCTGCCGCCACAGTTTCCAGGCCAGCCTCCAAGTAGTGTTTACACCAATAACAGCAAGGGCATTGCATTCGGGGAGATCTGGAGCGTTCGCCCAAACCTCATCAATAATTTTCGCTACGGGTATATCCGTCAGGGTTACGCAAGCCGCGGCATTGGCAATGGCCCGTACGTCACGTTTGTAACTTTGAGCAATCCGGTGGCGGAAACACGAAGTACGATCACCGATGTTCCCATGCACAACTTCGTGGATGATCTAAGCTGGACCAAGGGGAAACACAGCGTTCAGTTTGGCGTGAACTATCGACTCATTCATGACCAGGTGAGTACGGATGCCTATTCCTACAACACGGCTGAATCGTATATCGGCGAGAGCCACGATGACATCGCCAATACCGGGTCGAGCCTGGATCCGGGAGCATTCGGCTTTCCCGCCGTAGCGACGACATTCAACACCTCCTACAGCTATGCCGCCATGAACCTGGCAGGAATTGTCGCGTGGGGGGCTGATAACTATAGCTATCACGCAAGCAATGGAGGGGGTACGCTGCAGCCGCAGGGCGCAATGGTCAGCCGTGATTTCAAAACCAACCAGCTGGACTATTACATCGAGGACACGTGGCACGCGTTGCCGAATCTTTCTATCACGTTCGGCGTGCGTCACATGTTTATCCAGACTCCTTATGAGGTGAATGGGCAACAGGTTTCGCCGACCTTCAGTTTGTACGACTGGCTGCAGACCCGTGCACAGCAAGCAACTCTGGGCATTTCTGAACAGCCTCCCATTTCGTTTGTTCCTTCCGGTAAAGCGAATGGGGGCGCACCGTTTTGGCAAATGGACAAATTCAGCATCGGACCTCACTTCGGGGTGGCCTATTCTGTGAACCCGAGCACGGTCATCAGCACCGGTTTCGGCATCGTGTTCGATAACTATGGATTGGGGATCGCCAATATTCTGGCGACGCGTGGGTCGGCGGGGTTGCTTGGACAAAATGCCGTGGGTGGAGAATGGACAACTGTGGACGCCGCTCCGCGCTTCACCGGCCTGCAGGATCTTCCGACGTTTCCCATCGTGACGCCGCCAAGCAGCACCATCAAGTTTCCGTACACCCCACCGGGAGGTGCCGGCGGTGTCATCTCCATCGCGGATGATAAGAGCAAGACTCCCTACGCATACGCGATGAACCTGTCCGTGCAGAAACAGCTCCGCAGCGGTTTCACGCTTGAGACGTCTTACGTAGGACGTTTTGGTAGAAGGTTGCTGCAGGCGATAGATTTTGCCATGCCGTTAAACTTGGTGGATCCGCAGGGCGGCGGGGACTACTTTTCCGCCGCGGCAAAACTTGAGAAACTGGCTTACGCCGGAACGAAACCCGCCGATGTCCCGAAAATGGCCTATTGGGAAGATATGTTTCCAGATGCAGCGAACGCGGGAGCGTCCGGGAGCGGAACACCCGGATATTCGGCTACACAAAATATTTACAAGCTCTACTTAGCGGATTCATTGAATGCCTCGGCGAACCTCTATGCCATGGATATCTTCTGTTCTCCCGGCTGCGGTGGACAAAGGTTCCGGTACTTTAGCAGTCAGTATGTCTCGATGTTTGCCCAGGCCAGCATCGGAGGAAGCAGCTACAACGCCGGGCAAGTCACGCTTCGCCATACCATGAGTCACGGCCTGCAGACCGACTTCAGCTATACCTTCTCGAAATCGCTGGATCTTGGCTCCAGCGTAGAGAGGATCGGTGGCCAGTTAGCGGGCAATTACGCCTTCAGTCAGATTACGAATACGTTCAATCCGAGCCAGAATTATGGCGTATCGGATTTCGACGTGACCCACCTTGTCACGGCCGATTGGACATATCAATTTCCGTTTGGCCGCGGCCAGGCTTTCGGAGCAGGGTCGAATTGGCTCCTCAATGGAGTGATCGGCGGTTGGGAATTCACCGGCCTCGCGCGCTGGACCAGCGGTCTTCCATTCAGTACTCCGGTGGCCAGTGGAACGGTCACAGCCGTGGTGAACAACAGCTTCGCGGTTCCAACCGGACCGATCAAGATCCGAAAGCAGGGAAACGTGCTCAAGTTCACTTCGAACGGCCAGCCCGTCGATCCCGCGACGGGTGTCGGTGTTCGCTACCCGCTTACCGGAGAAGTAGGCCCGCGCAACAACTACCGCGGTGATGGCTACTTTGGAATCGACTCAGGACTGCACAAGCGTTGGCAGATCAAAGATCGTCAGCAGCTTGCGTTTTCCTGGGAGGTCTTTAACGTATCAAACTCCGTTCGCTTCGACACCAACCCTGCAACATTTCAGAACAAGTTCAACCAGGGAAATTTCGGCACTTATGGAGCGACCTTGACTCAGCCAAGAATTCAGCAGTTCGCTCTTCGTTATAGCTTCTAAGTTCCCCTTTTGTTCCTGGCGACACACTCCACAACCCCATGTCTCGAGCCCTAGGCCGAGACGTGGGGGGAAACCCTCTGGTAGGCGGGACATTTTCGTGTCACAATTTCGTGAGATTCGGGTGGCGCGTACAGACATGAAGACTGAATATTCGAACGAAGTAAGGAGATGGTTCCGCGCATGGACCTTGGCGATCCTGGCCGGCACCTTTGCGAGCAGTTTGCCGTTGTACGCTCAGGGGGCCAAGGTTAGCTCGCCGGCCGAGCTCGCCCGCCTCGCTGACGGTCTCAAGCCCGGCGAATGGGTCTGGGCGGCGCAGGTCGCACCCACCGGTCCAATCCTTATCTACGTCGATCTCTCGCGCCAGCGTGCCACTGTCTACCGCAACGGAGTGCGCATCGCAGTTAGCACCATCTCATCGGGTAAGCCCGGACATGAAACCCCAACCGGGGTCTTCACCATCCTCCAGAAGGACGCCAGCCACCATTCGAAGAAGTACAACAACGCGCCCATGCCCTTCCAGGAGCGCCTCACTTGGGATGGGGTGGCTCTCCACGCCGGTGGCCTGCCCGGCTATCCCGAGAGCCACGGATGCGTTCACCTTCCTTACACCTTTTCGCAGGAACTTTTCGGCATCACCACTCTTGGTGCTACCGTTGTGGTGGAAGGCGATGCCGCCAACCACATCACCACCACAGATGCCAGCCTGCTGGCACCCTTAAACGTTAAGGGACAGCAAGTAACCCAGCAACACCTTGGTTCCGAGGAATTTCGCTGGGAGCCTGACAGGTCGCCGGCCGGGCCTCTGACCATCATTGTTTCCAAGCATGACCAGCGAATCGTGGTCCTGCGCAACGGCGTCGAGATAGGCCGCAGTGTGGCCCAGATCAACGACGACGATCCCGGATCTCACGTTATCAGCCTGACCCGTGGCGCTGACGGCAAGAACCACTGGATCTACGTGGGTCTGCCCGGGCACGACGACGACAAGGGCCGCGAACTCGACGAGGCCACCCTCAACCGCGTCCACATGCCACGCGCCTTCTTTGAGGACGTCAGAGCCGCGCTGCTACCCGGCGCAACCATATTGGTCACGCAATCAAGCGTAGGCGCACTCACCACCGGACAACACATAACGATCCTCGACAGCGTCGTACCTGAGATTTGAAGTTGAGGAAACCTTGCCAGACGGGAGGACAGCTTTACCTAGGGGGCTCTGTGTTATCCCTTTGGCACCGGCCCCACATTCCAGCGCCGATCTACGGAGTGCGCGGACTCTCTGTGGCCCACCACTCTGATGCTTTGTATCAGGGCACGACTTTAGTCGGGCCGTTAATCGCCAAAAAAAGATTTGGGCTTTAGCCCCTGCGCTTTTCTTCGCCAGTTCTGGGCAGACGAAGTAATACCTGTGGTTCTGAATGGCGGAAGTTAGTCTCGTACCTTGTCCAGGCTTAGAACATAAGGCAAGTTGGCGAGCACCATACCGGGTTTTACGCCTCGGGCGGTCACCCTGCCTACCAGCTTTCCGTCCTGCGGAATGAGCTTGATTACCAATTTGCGAACTCCGAAGGCCGCAGCGTCGTCTGATTCAATGAGCCCGGTCGACATCCCTTCGACGCCGGGACCCTGCGATTGCATCTGGAGAATCTTTGCTACAGGCGCCTTTCCCAGCACCAGTGTCGCTGACGTGCTCGAGTCCACTTGCAAGCGGACCGGCTCTTCTGCACCGCCGTTCCTCAGCATGCCCTTCCACCGGCCGATTAATTCGCTTGTCGCCACAAAGGGTTTTGATGGAGGCCCGGCGTCCTCCTCCGGCGGCGTCCATTCGGGGAGGTAGCTCCTGAGAATCTGGTCACAGATGCCGTTAGCCAGCTCCATTCCATCGGTTCGATTGGTAAGCACCAGGCAGGCGAGGTCTTCTGACGGCACCATGTAGAGTTTGGTAGCGACGCCGGGCTGTCCGCCGCCTTTGAACACGTAGCGCAAACCTGACTTCAATGTGCCGGTAAACCAACCGAACGTGGTTGCCACGCCTGAAGGCCCAACATATACCGGCTTATGAAGTTCGTCGATCCACCTTTGCTCCAAAATTCTCTTCTGACCGTTGGCTTGGTACTTCATGTTCCACATTGCAAAGAGCGCGAGATCGTGTGCGCTCGAGTAGAGTTCGCCCGAGGGGGGAGTTGACGTGGTGTAATACGGAATCGGTTTTGCCCCGGCGTCATACCCTATGGCCCTCGTTGACAACCGTGCGTTCTCGGTGCTGAAGAAACTGTCACTCAAGCCGAGCGGTTGCAAGACCCGTTGCTTCATTAAAGTGCCAAAGTCCGTGCCCGTCACGTTCGATGCGATCGCGCCCAGCGCAACGAAGCCGATGTTGCCGTACTCGTAGACCGACCCGGGCGAATAGGCGAGTCTGCCATATTCTTGCAAAACCGTATTGGCGTCCGGAGGTGGAGTTGGTCCACCACGGAAGTACGCTGAGAACATTCCCGGCAACCCGCTTACATGGGCACCCAGCAAGCGAACCCTGGCACCATTTGGGTTGCCGTTGGGACCTTTGATTCCGCTTCCGGCAAGATATTGGTTGCCGGGTGCGTCCAGGTCGACCTTCCCCTCCGCGACCAGAGTCATCAGCATGGTGGTCGTGAAGGGTTTGGTAATAGATGCGAGGCAGAAGGGCGTGTGGGCGGTTGCTTGGATGCTCTTCTCGCGATCTGAGAATCCAAAGCCCTCCTCCCAAACGAGACGGCCTTTGTGAACCACAGAGACGGCGACGCCGGTAGCTTTGCCGCTTGCAATCTCCTCAAGAATCCGCTGTCGCATAGGAGCAAAATCGTGCTGCTCACCGCCTCCAGGGTTCAATTCTGTACTGCTCCCATAGAGCCGCGATGTCCCAAGCACGCCCCCGACGGACGCGGCGAGCAGCGCGCGGAGGATCTCTCGGCGGTTTGTCGGTAAAGTCATACAGTTCCGTCTTCTTCCGGAAGCTTACGGCTCAACTTCTGATCCGCACAAACTAGTTGGGTGCAATCTAACAATGCAGCCGGCCCAGCGGCAACGGTAGCATACGCGGAATCCCTGGACAGGGAAGAGTTACATGATCAATCGATAGGGAGGAAACAAAAAATGAGGAATCAATGCAGAAGCAGAGTTAGTTCGCACATTTCTGCATGAGAACAGGGAGTGAACGTTCCGCCGCGATCCTGGCCGAGACGCGGGCCACGGCGAAACTCACACCCTTCAAGTTGCGCTCCCGAGGTACGCCTGGAATGTCGCGTGGAAACGGCGGAGCGGTGTAGACAGTTTTTCCGAAGCGCTCGCAAGACTCATCGTTCTCGCCTGCCACAACACCGATGACGCCGGGCAGAGACCCCGGCAGGGCCGCCTTACCGTCGACCTCCAACGCGGAAACGATGACCGCGCCCGCAGCTTGCGATCTGGCGACGGCGTTCTCAAAGGCACTTCGATATTCCGGGTTGAGTGTCCCCAGGCTAAGATTGATCACCTGAATGTCGTGTTCAAGGCACCAGTCGATAGCCCGAATCACGACCGGCAGACTGGTGGCCAACTTGTCGTCAAAAATCTTCACCGCGACCAGATCCGCCTCGGGATTCAGGTGATGAATGACCGAAGCAACCGCGGTACCGTGACCTAGCGTATCTTCGTAGCCGGGCAGCGGTCCATCCGAGCCGATGGTGATTCCCGCCACAATCCTGCCCACATGCGGATGAGTGCGGCACACACCGCTGTCGAGCACGCCGATGCGCATCGCCCGGCTCATACCGCGACACTCGCCGTTTGCGATTGCCGGGCAATTGCCCCATCCTCGAGGACTACGACCATATCCGCCATCTCGACCAGGTGCATGCGATGGGTGATCAGGATCGACGTGCGTCCACGCAACACGTTGACGAGTTCACCGGTGACGGCGGCCTCGGAGTCAGGATCGAGTGCGGAGGTGGGCTCGTCCAGGATCAGTATCTTCGGATCGCGAAGCAGGGCACGCGCCAACGCAATTCTTTGCCGCTCTCCAACCGAAAGCGTCAATCCACGTTCACCGATAATGGTTTCGTAGCCCTGGGGAAGCGACTGGATGAACGTGTCGATGGCCGCTGCCGCAGCACAGATACGAATATCTTCAAGAGTCGCCTGCGGGCGCCCATAAGCGATATTCTCGCGAATGCTGGCGCGGAAAAAATGCGGTGTTTGCTCGACCATGGCAATCTGCTGCCGCAGGTCTTCTAATCGCAGCTCTCGAATGTCCTGGCCATCAATCGAGATCGAGCCCGAGTCCGGGTCGTAGAAGCGGAGTAGCAAATCCGCAAGCGTCGACTTGCCCGCGCCACTCGACCCGACAATGGCACACATTTGACCTGCAGGTATGGCGAAAGAAACATCGCGCAGCACAGCAACGCCGTGTGCGTAGTGAAAGCGCACGTTCTCAAACCCGATTGCATGGTGCACCGCGGGTAAAGGAACGGGCGCCGCCACTTCATTCACTTCCACTGGCATATCCAGCACTTCGAACACCCGGCCCAGGCTAACGCCCCCGGTGAGCAGGTTGGTATAGATACCGAGCAGATTCTGAATCGGAGACAGCAACTTGAGATGGTAGGCCATAAACGCGACCAGGCCCCCGATCGTCAGCTGCTGGGCAATGACCAGCTTGCCCCCATACAGAAAGACGATCGCCGTCGAAAGGGTGAGCACCGTACTCGGCATGGCGCTCGCAAGAAAAGATAAAACCTGCATTGAGAGCAGGGAACGAATAAAGCTCGAATTGTATTCGCGAAAGCGTTCTGCCTCGAATTTCTCCGTTGCTGAGGCGACGATCAACCGCATGCCCAGCAAATTTTCAATGAGAAAGCTGCCGAGGTCAGAACTGCGCTGGCGCAGGTCCGCGGTCTGCACCGTCAACCGGCCCTGATAATGTCGCAGCGCAAAAATGCCCACAGGAAGCAACGCAACACTCGCCAGCATCAAGCGCCAGTTAAGCCACGACATGATGGCGATGCTGCCCACCAGGAACAGCACGTTCGAGAGCACGGAGAGCAGCGTATCTGAGCACACACGCTGGACCTCGCCGATATCGTTGTTGATCCTGGAAACAATGTCGCCCAGTTTCCTCTGAGCAAAGTAACGCGGCGAGAGCTGCTGCAGATGGCGGTAGACTGCCAGCCGCATATCGAAGAGTGTTTCCGCCGAAAGCCGGATATAAAAGTAGCTGGAAGCAATGTTGAAAGCGAAGCCGACGACGGTGACCACCACCATAGCGATCGCGATCACGGTGAGTGCGTGCAGATTGCGGCGTAGCAGCGCGTCATCGATCAAAAGCCTGGAGATATAGGGCTGCACCAGGCCGACGGCGGTCGAAAACAGGCCCAACACCATGACTGCCAGCAGACCCCGCCAATACGGGGCCACGTAGGCAAGCGCTCGCCTGTATTGCGCAAAAGGTATCGTCATGCGGACTTCTTAAGCGGCATCACGATCAGGTTTGACGTTGTGTCTCCTTCCAGGTTGATGGTGCTGAGAAGTTCCAACGTCTTGGCATCGTAGAGTTCGATTTGAAAGCCCGCGTTATAGATCATCAGCTTCGAGCCGTCGGCGGTCATGCCGAAGTTCAGGCGCGTACGTCCCAGGAATTGACGCCGGTTGATGATCTTCTTGGTTTTCATATCGAAGACCCAGAATTCGGTGACTCGATCCCCCTGCGATCCGTACACGGAGACGGTGTATCCGAGCTTTCTGTCAGGAGTCATCAGCAGCGGTTCCATCTCGGATGACGCGGGGCCGACCGGAGTCAGATCGTAGGTCATGTTCGACAGGTCGATCTCTGCGATACCAAAAATCCGTCGATGCACATAGGGATCGGATGACTGGAAGATCCCGATGACCTTGCCCGGCACTTCATTGGGGTCATTGACCAGGCCGGCAAAGGAGCCGTCGCTTGAGGGATCGGTGGGTTTTGCAAGAGCGATCTTCTTGACCAGTTTCAAATCGCTGGTGTTGAACACCATAATGTTGTCCCGGAACAGGTAAAGCAGCCTGCCATCGGGAGAAAGCCTTATGGTATTACGGTAGCCGGTGGGGGCTTGCTCATCCTTGGGGTAGGGAACCATCCGCGTGATCTTCCGCGCGGCAAGCGAGATCTCCACCAGCTGCGGTGGATCAATCTCGTAGTGGTCGATCTTCTTGATGATTGGAGTCGCAATCGAATAGATGATCTTCCCGCTGGGATCGACGGCCAATCCGTTCACCCGATAGTTGATCCCCGGAGTGTTCAGCGGGAACGTATCCAGTACCTTGTGGGTCGCGACATCGATAGAAACGATCGAGTTGTCCTTGAGCGTAGACGCATAGAGAGTCTTCTCGTCCGGCGATAGCACCAGGGTTCTCACGATGTCTGTGGGAAGATCGATCTTGTCGACAATCTTTCCTTGCACCGAATCCATCACCAGCACAGTGTGTGGCCAAACGCCGAGGTACATCAGTTGGGAGCCTGTACCGGCAGCGAGCCCGGTGGCGGCCCACAGCGAGAGACCGAGGAAGGCGAAAAGGTCGCGCATCAAGTTTCTCCAGGGTGGTTCTTACGGGAAAACGATGTCCACATTGCGCCAGTCTTTCGTGGCCGAGGCACATTTGCTGGTCCAGTCGGGGGAGTTGTTCAAGTGGTCGGGAACCTGGGCCGGCCAGAAGCACGTCGCATAGCAATCGTAAATATCGCGTTCCACCGGTTGGCACAACCCGGCCGTGCCGCCGGCGGAATCGACCTCCCACCCTGGGGAAAAAATAATGGTGCATCCCATAGGCACATGTGGTTTTGGCGGAGACCCGCCCGGAGCCTGCAGAGCCACGATATCTTCGACCGTCACGATATCTTCGACCGTCGGCTCAATATTGCGCTCGATACGCTGGGCCTTCTGGTTGACGGCTCTCAGATGCTTCATGAAGCCTTCCTTTCAGAAAAATGCTCGAGGAACGAAGGATTCTGCGCTGCGATGGCGCCATAAACCTGAAGGCACTTATCCGTCCAGCCACGGATCCAATCGCAGTAGTGAAGATTTGCATGCCCCGTATCGCCGTAGCGGACGAACGCCTCGTGATGGCAGCCGCCCGCACAGAGCGGCCGTGCCCAGCATTCATGGCAGTCGTACTTGGTGTCGATATTTCCCCTGGTCAGAAAATCGCTCTGCTTTTCTTTGTCGATGCCGGTGCTCACATTACCCAGAACATGCTGGTCCGAGTCGACAAAGCGATGGCAGGGTGCTATGTCCCCTGATGGGCCCACACCGACCATGCCCAGCCCGGCGCCACAAGGCAGCGACTTGTTTACCCCCTGGTGCAGCTCAGAAAGAGTGTCGCTTACGTTTGAGAAGCCGTGATGCTCACCTCGTAATGCAAACTCCAGATACTCATCCGCGAGCTCACTGAATTGCTCCAGAACGCTATCCATTCCCGGCTCGTTGATGGAGTAAAGCCGACTGGGAGAGGTAGTGACCGGGGCAAATCCCACTTCGTAGAAACCAAGCTCATGCTTGAGGTGCCGATAAATCTTCTTCACGTCCATGGCTCCGGAGGTCATGGTAACGCGGGCGGCAATGGGGCGCGTCCGATGCGTGGCAAGCAGGTTCTGCACTTTGGGCTTGATGATGTCGTAGCTGCCGCGCCCGTTCGAGAAGACGCGAAACTTATCCTGCATCTCTTTAGGTCCATCCATGCTGACCGTCACGCCAATGGCATTCTCTGCCAGGTATTCGATGATGGTGGGGGAGAGCAGCGTCGCATTGGTGGTCAGGCTGAAGTCGATGTTGACCTTCAACTCCTGCGCCCGGGTGCGCGCGTAGGCGACCACCTGCTTGAGCAAGGGGAAGTTCATCAGGGTTTCCCCGCCGAAGAAGGTAATATGGACACTCTTTCTTCCCTGAGACTCAGCAAAAAGATAGTCGACGGAACTTTTCGCCGTCTCCCAAGCCATGAACTTCGGCTTGCCTTCGGGGGTTGCCACCTTGTCCTCACCAAACTCGTAACAGTACTGGCAGGAGAGATTGCACTGGTTGGTTACATTCAGCACGATGGTCTGTAGCGGAAATGACTCGGGCAGCGGCTCGGACTTTGCGTACTCTTTTTGTCCATTGCGGATGGCCTTCACTTCGCGCAGTTCATGAATGCATTCTTCTACTTCGCTCGAAGAGTAACCATCGCTCGACAAGCGCCCGATCAGGTCTTCGCCGCTGAGCGGAGTTTGTTCAAGCTGCTGCAGAATCTCCGACGTCATACCGTCCAGCGCAACGATCCCCCCGCTGGGAACCAGATACAGAAACTCCTGCCCTGCGCCTTCGAACCGGTGAAATTCACCCAACGAGTACATGGTCACTGTCCCACCTCCGGCTGATCCCACGACACATATTGCGGCACAGCAACCACCAGGTAGCTTCTTCCCTTGAGGCCTTCGTAGGTCCCCGTTACCCAAACATCTCCGTAGTTGTTGCGCATTGATTTGCGTTTTGGATCGGGACCATCCGAGGAGGGAGTAAACAGTCCGGTTTTGCCATCGACCGATCCCACAAACTCCGTGTCATCGTCCCCATAGGAGGCGACAAATTCTTCCATCTTGTAGCTGGCGGGAACCGGGCCGAGATCGATATCGTCGCCGGTGTTGGGCTTGCCGTCAGGGCCATTGCTGAAGGCGATGGTCTCAAACTGAACGTAGCCCTTCGGGTGCGACTCGCTGCCCAGATGGGCAATGGAAGTAGTAGGCGTGACCTTGAGAAAGTCGATGTGATCGTAAACAGAGTAGGCAGTGGGATGGGTGGCACTTTTTACCCCGACCCTGCGGCTCCCAGGCGTGGCATCCGGGTTAACGCTGGCGCTCACGGTGATCACGCCAGGTTGTTGGTCGACGATCTTACTGACCTTGACCCCCGGGCCAAGATCGATATCTTCGGCGGTCAGGTTTGCGGGAAACGCATCGCCATAGATACGCATGGTGGCGTCGCGGACGCCGGCCTTCAACGAAGCTGGATCTACCCCGGTAATCATGGGAGCCGAGGTGGCGCGGCGCATGGTCACATCCATGCCGAATTCCTGGTACGCGCCCCAGAACCAGCGGCCCGTGAACTCGTTCTGATCTTTTGAGAGCGCCATCACTTCGCGTATGGATTGCGGCGCCTCCGGGGAGGAAGCCGCAGCGCCCTCTACCGTCGAGCGTCCGCGCCAGGCGTAACCGGTGTACACGAGGGCTTTTCCGGAGGCGGCCATGGGCGAGCCGGAAACGCAAGTCAACTTGGTTTTAGTAGTGAAGGAATCTCCCCCCGCGCTTGGCTCGATCGTCATCTCTCCAAAAAATCGGCCCTTGCCCGGCTCGCTGCCCGAGATAAGCCAACGTCCGGCCAGCTTCGGAGCCTGCATCGAGGCTTGCCACTCCGACCATTCGGTTGTGTGCAGCGGCGAACTCTTGGCAATGTATTCGAGCGCCTGTTCAGCAGGAGTCGGACCCTTGGGCGGCCCGGCAGCGGGATCAGCTCCTTCGCGAGGATGATCGAAGGCCGTGAACCGCACTGCGGGAAAGAACGCTATGTGCATGTTCTCGAGATATTGCCAATCCGCCGGAGTTCGGTGCCACGAGAGTGGCTTGGCGAGTGCATGGCAGGCGGCGCAGGCATGGCCTACCTCGGGGCTGGGAATTTTTTCGTCAATGATGCGATGTTCGGTAAAGTAAGCGACCTTCGCGTTTTCTTCCGGGGCTAAGCCATGGTTGTCGCTCAGGTAGCGCACAATGCTGCGCGCTTCGTCAGGCGACAATTGCAGCCCGTTCAAACGGATCATGCGCTTGATCGCTTCTTCCCATCCCTCGGGCGTTGTCCGTATGAAGGAAATGCGAGTCATGTTTCCCTTGGCATCGGGAGCATGGCAACTGCCGCATTTACTCAAAGTAAGCGCATCCTTTACCGGGAACCCGGTCTCATCGGGACTGCTGGCGGGAGTGGAGACCTTTACTTCAGGCATGGCGCCTGTTTTTTGTGCTGTTGCGGGGAGGCAGCAAAGAGATGCGAAAAAGAGCGCTCCGAGAACACGGCCAGCCATCAATTCCATTCCTCCAGACGCACTTGGCCCACCCTGCTCAGATCATTGGGAGGTGTTGTTGGCCCGTGAAGCGGTGAAGTGTTCTTCGACTGGGAAGAGGATATTCGCTTGCGGTTAGCTGACGGCGCTCAGTCGATGGTGAGACGCTTTTCCTTCAGTGTCAAGTGTTTTTGCAGTCCGTGGAAGAATGGAAAGCGTGGACAAGATGATCGAAATCGAGGGAGACGGGGTGGCTGCAGTTTGTTGCGCGCAGCTATTCTCCGCCAACGGCCAGACGTTCACGTGTTCGCGCGTGGCCCGGCCCAGGCTCGGAAGTGTGCTGCTCAGCAGACAGACGATTTTGCTGCTCAGCGAAATATTTCCCGCGGTGGACCTGATCTCTCTTTGCCATCCTATCCAGAAGCGCATCGTGGCCTGGGGATCGGATGCGGCTCCCATAACGCTTCCGCACTCCGCGTGGGTAGTTTCGGAAGCCGATCTGCTAAGCCGCCTTTGGCAACAGGTAACCGTGTCCGGCAAATCCGAGGAGTGTCTCAGCGGTTGGAAAGTACTGGCGAGCGGTCCCGAGCAACGGGCCTTTGGAACCCGTAAGGCCACGGTCGTAAGCGCGTTGCTCAAGCAGGATGCCGATCAAACTGCTTGTGGGATCGAGTCCGTCGCCTCCGGCTGGCTCTTCTTGCTTCCTCGCGGACCAGAATTTGCGGCCACCCTGATCAGCGTCGGGGCGGCTCCCGCAGTTCTCCTGGGGCAGAGCCGCGTAATTGCTGCTGTGGTCGATACAGTATCTGGCCCGGCAGCAGAGTTTGCCGCGTATCCGCGTATTGCTTTTCCGCTTTGCGGCGATGGTTGGCTCGCCTGCGGTGCCTCAGCCATGGCCTTCGATCCACTTTGCGGTGAGGGCACGGGCAATGCCGCCCGCCAGGCTTATCTTGCTACGGCGGTAGTCGGAGCGGTCCGCGATGACGAGCCGGTCGAGGAACTGTTGGCGCACTATACGTCAAGGCAGTTGCACGGATTTCTGCGCCATCTCCAGATCTGTCTAAGCTTCTACCAAACCGGCGGTTCGACATCCTTCTGGCAGTCGGAGACAGCACTGCTAGGGCAGGGAATTGAGTGGGCTGAAAAGGTGTTACGCGAAGATGCTAAGCCAGCAACCCATAGACTGATAGGCAGACAGTTAAAGCCGATTGGGAGTGATTGCGCTGGCTGAGAAGGCCAGTATCGGTTTGGCGGTGAGAACTGGAGGTCACTCCACCGTGCTTCGCTCTGTCCAAATAAAGTTGCAAATCCAGACATTGAGTGGGTGGCCCAGGTCTCGCTTTTGAGACCTGGGCTACCCGGGCATCCACTCTACCTAGATGCGTTCGATAACGACGCTTTCAATGGTTACCGGTTTGTTCGGCTTGTCCTGCGAATTGCGCGGCACTTTGGAAATCTTCTCTACCACGTCATAGCCTTCGACGACTTCACCAAAAACTGTGTGTTTGCCAGTGAGCCATTGGGTCGGCGCGACCGTAATAAAGAACTGCGATCCATTCGTGTTGGGACCAGCATTCGCCATAGCCAGCTTCCCCGGTGCGTTCAAGGCGTGAGGTGAACCCTTGGTCTCGTCCGCGAACTTATAGCCGGGACCACCCATACCATTGCCTGCCGGATCGCCGCCCTGAATCATAAAGTCGGGAATGACGCGGTGAAAAATCGTCCCGTCATAAAGTTTGTTATTGCTCTTCTTACCCCCGACAGGGTGGGTCCACTCCCGTTTACCCTCGGCGAGCTCCACGAAGTTCTCTACCGTCTTGGGTGCATCCTTTTCAAAGAGCCGGCAGACAACCTTACCTTCGCTGGTGTTAAAGACGGCATACGTTCCTGGTTCACGAGACATGAAAAGCTCCTGATAGTGGTTTAGTTTTGCGTGGGTGCGGCGGCAGGCGGCGCAGCGGGGGCAGGGGGAAGAGGAGGCAGAGGCTGGCCCTCTTTCACAATGGTGACCTTGTTAAGGACAACCGGCTGAACTGGCTTGTCATCCGGATCGCGCTGCACGCGCGCAATCGCAGAGACAACCGACATACTTGGCTGGTCACACTGCCCGAAGATGGTGTGTTTCTGATTAAGGTGCGTGGTCGGCACCTCAGTAATGAAAAACTGGGAACCATTGGTTCCCGGGCCGCTATTGGCCATGGCCATACGCCCGGGCACATCAAAGTTAAGATTGGGATCGAACTCGTCTGCAAACATGTAGCCGGGGTCGCCGGTTCCAGTGCCGGTCGGGTCGCCACCCTGGATCATGAACTCCGGAATGACGCGATGAAAAGTGGTTCCGTCATAGAACGGCTTGGCCTTCATCTTCTTATGGGTCGTCGGATCGGTCCAGGGCTTGGTTCCCTGGGCTAGCCCGATGAAGTTGGCAACCGTCAGCGGTGCTTCCTTGTCAAAAAACTTGCACGTAATCCTTCCCATCGTGGTATCGAGAACGACCGTCGGACCCGTAGGCTCTAACACCGGAGGAGCCTGGCTGACCGGCGAGTCGGGTAGCTCGGCAGGAGGCGTCTGGGCCGGGGGCGTTTGCGGCGGAGTGGACTGCTGAGCGTTTGCAAAAACAGTCGAGAAAACAAACAAAACAGCGAAGCAACGTAGCAATTTCATCGTTAGGTCCCAAATCAGACTAATACACTCGCAGGAGAATTACTTCTTCTCGAATGGCTGTTTTTCGGTGATGCGAGGCCGGTTCTCGGCCTGTAGTTGCCTTGAAACCTCCTGCACCTTGGCAAACACACGCAGAAAGTTGCCGCCCAGAATCTTTTCCATGTCCTCGGCGCTATACCCGCGCGCCATGAGGGCCTGGGTGATTTTGGGCAGATCGGCGGCGGAGTCCATTCCTTCCGGGCTGGAAGGAATGCCATCGAAATCAGAGCCCAGGCCTACGTGGTCGATCCCGGCAATCTTGGCGATGTGATCGATGTGGTCGATCAGGATACTGAACGGCGGGCGAGGTATTTTCGCCATGTAGCTCTTGCCAATCTGCTCCGCAAGCTCGTTAGGAATTGGCTTGCCCTCGGCCTTGAGCTTGGCTGTCTCCTCCGCGACCGCCTGGTCAATGGCCGGCTGTTGGGCCTTTGCGGCTTTGCGATAGTCCTCGCTCAAGAAGCTGGAATAGTAGTTCACCATCACAATGCCCCCGTACTGACCAATTGCGCGGAGCATGTTGTCATCCATATTGCGGGGTGAATTGCACAAGGCGCGTGCTGAGGAGTGCGAGGCAATCACCGGAGCGCGGCTGATGATGAGCGTGCGGTAAAACGTTTTATCCGAGACGTGCGAAATATCGACCATCATTCCCAGACGGTTCATCTCGTAGACCACATCCTTGCCGAAGTCACTCAGGCCGTCTTTGGTATGGGCCACCTTGGGGTCGTCGATGTCGCCTGAGGAATCGGCCCAGCCATTGGAGTTGCTCCAGGTGAGCGTCATGTAACGCACGCCGAGGCGGTAGTAGTCGCGCAGCAGGCCGAGGCTGTTCTCGATGGAATGGCCACCCTCAATCCCCATGAGCGCAGCCAGTTTATGTTCGCGATGAGCAGCAACAATATCTTCCGGCGAAAAGGCCATGCGCATCTGTTGCGGGTGCTTGGCCGCCTGTTGATAGACGGCGTCAATCA
Organism: uncultured Acidobacteriaceae bacterium; assembly: GCA_964609355.1. Taxonomy (GTDB): domain Bacteria; phylum Acidobacteriota; class Terriglobia; order Terriglobales; family Acidobacteriaceae; genus PALSA-350. The sequence continues at coordinate 23,866 of CAZSUK010000603.1, forward strand.
GCTCGAGCGTGCGGCGGGCTTCGTGGCCTGCATACGCCGGCGGATCCACCCAGATGGAAAAGAATTCAGCTCCCAGGTTGCCTTCGCGCGCCGATTCAAAATTGAGGTAGCCGCCTTTGAGCGGCTCGGTCAGGTCGTAGCCCTCGTCGAGCATGCGCTGGGTTGTGTCGGCGTGAGTGTCGATAACAATGGCGGATTTGTGGACGGCGAGGGGGTCTTTTTGCTTAGTAGTCATTTGTGCGCTGAGCGGGAGAATGGCGGTGAACAGAATGAGGGAGGGCGCTATCTTCATGGGAGGCCGCGTCTAGTGTAAGCCATTTCGAAATCAGGGGCTAAAACCGCAGATCTCTCCACTGCGCTGCGCTTCGGTCGAGATGACAAAGGGGAGAGAAGGCGCTTCCGGGGACAGTAGTTGCCGAACAAGAGCCGTTTTTCATCACCATGGAAGGGCCCGCTCCTCCGGTCGAAAATAAAGCTTGAGCCGCCCCTGTTCAGCAACGACGCTCTCTGGAAGCGCCTTCTCTCCCCTTTGTCATCTCGACCGGAGCGCACCCGGATTTCCTGCTTCGCACTGCTGGCAACGACCACGTGTGCGGCTCTCCGTAGAGAGAGCCGCATGCAGATCCCCAACGCCACGGGTCTCCACAGGAAATCCGGGGAGCGCAGTGGAGAGATCTGCGGTTTCAGCGGTCCTTTCCTGGAAATGTTTTTCAGCTACTCCCGGGCAACAGTGGTGCTGATTTTCGATCCGGTGCTCCATTCGGCGAAGGGGCTGATGGTGGTCACCAGGTCGTCGCGGCGATTGATGCTGGCGCGAAGATAATCACGATTCATCACTGCGATCACTTCCAGCTTGATTTCCTTGGGGCAGACGGCGGTGCACTCACCGATATTGGTGCAGCTGCCAAAAGCCTCAGCATTCATCTGTGCAACCATGCCCAGGGCACGGCGCTCGCGTTCCGGCTTGCCCTGAGGAAGAATCCCGAGATGGGAGATCTTGGCCCCGGTAAACAGCGCGGAGGAACCATTCGGACACGCCGCCACACACGCTCCGCACCCAATACAGGCGGCAGCATCCATGGCGCGATCCGCAGTATCTTTGCCGATGAGGTGCGTGTTGCCGTCCACTGCATTGCCAGTGGAGACGGAGATGTATCCCCCAGAGGCAATGATGCGATCGAAGGAGCGGCGATCGACGACCAGATCCTTAATCAGAGGGAAGGCGCTAGCGCGCCAGGGCTCAAGAACCAGCTCATCGCCGTCCTTGAAGTGGCGCATGGTCAGCTGGCAAACCGTGGTGGCACGCTTAGGCCCATGCGCAATGCCGTTGATCATAAAGCCGCAGGAGCCACAAATACCTTCGCGGCAGTCATGCTCAAAGGCCACAGGCTCTTCGCCTTCTTCAATCAGACGCTCGTTGAGCACGTCGAGGCACTCCAGCATCGACATCTCGGTACTTTCGATCTCCATGGGATAGCTGACGAACTTGCCCGGATTCCTGGGATCCCTCTGACGCCAGATTTTTAGCGTTACTTTCATTACTTGTAGCTCCTCTGGCTGGGATGCACGTAGTGGAATTCCAATGGTTCCTTCGAGAGCGTGGGCTCATTACCTGGGCCGCGATAATCCCAGGCCGCGACGTAGGAATAATGCTCATCGTCACGCTGAGCCTCGCCTTCTGGCGTCTGGTATTCCTCCCGGAAATGGCCGCCGCAGGACTCATTGCGGTTGAGTGCGTCAATGCACATCAGCTCGGCGAGTTCGAAGAAGTCCGCCACCCGGCCGGCTTTCTCCAGGCTCTGGTTCAAATCTTCACCGCTGCCGGGAACATTCACATTTTTCCAGTACTCCTCCTGCAGCGCGCGAATCTGGCCAATGGCCGATTCAAGACCCTGCGCGGTGCGCGACATTCCGCAGTAATCCCACACGATCTTGCCCAGCTCGCGGTGGAAGGAGTCAACCGTGCGCTTGCCTTTGATGGACAGCAGCAATTCGGTGGTCTTTTTCACGCACGCGACAGCCTCTTTGACCTCAGGCGCGGAAGCGTGCACGGCCGGAAATTTATTGGTCGCGAGATAATTGCCGACCGTGTAAGGAACGATGAAGTAGCCGTCTGAGAGCCCCTGCATTAGCGCGCTTGCTCCCAGCCGGTTGGCGCCATGATCAGAGAAATTGGCCTCTCCGATGACGAACAAGCCGGGAATCGTGCTTTGCAGGTTGTAATCCACCCACAGTCCGCCCATGGTGTAGTGGATGGCAGGGTAGATGCGCATGGGAACCTTATACGGGTTCTCTTCCGTAATGCGCTGGTACATGTCGAAAAGGTTGTCGTAACGATCGCGGATCGTTTTCTCGCCCAGCCGCCCTATGGCGGCGGCAAAATCGAGGTATACCCCGAGCCCGGTCTGGCCCACGCCGCGGCCTTCATCACAAACCGCCTTGGCATTGCGCGATGCCACGTCGCGCGGGACCAAATTACCGAAACTCGGATACCGCCGTTCGAGATAGTAGTCGCGCTCTGCTTCCGGGATCTGATCCGGAGGGCGCTGATCGCCTTTCTTCAGCGGCACCCAGATACGGCCGTCGTTACGCAGCGATTCGCTCATCAGCGTGAGCTTCGACTGGTACTCACCGGTAACGGGGATGCAGGTGGGGTGAATCTGGGTATAGCAAGGGTTGGCAAACAGCGCACCCCGTTTGTGCGCACGCCAGATGGCGGTCACATTGGAGCCTTTGGCATTGGTCGAGAGGTAGTAGACGTTGCCATAGCCCCCTGTCCCCAGGATGACCGCGTCCCCAAAGTGGGTGCTGATGGCGCCGGTCACGAGGTGGCGGGTCACAATGCCGCGGGCCTTGCCGTCAATGACGATCAGGTCCAGCATCTCGGTGCGCGGGTACATGGCAACCGTACCGGCATGTATCTGGCGTTCCAGCGCCTGGTAAGCGCCGAGCAGCAACTGCTGGCCCGTCTGACCGCGCGCGTAGAAGGTTCGTGAGACCTGGGCGCCACCGAAAGAGCGATTGGTGAGCGTGCCGCCATATTCGCGGGCGAAGGGAACTCCCTGGGCTACGCACTGGTCGATGATGTTGACGCTGATCTGCGCCAGCCGATAGACGTTCGCCTCGCGAGCGCGGAAGTCTCCGCCTTTCACCGTGTCGTAGAAAAGGCGGTATACGCTGTCGCCGTCATTTTGATAGTTCTTGGCAGCATTGATGCCGCCCTGGGCGGCGATGGAGTGCGCGCGCCGGGGCGAATCCTGAAAGCAGAAGCATTGCACCTTGTAGCCCAACTCGCCCAACGTCGCGGCAGCGGAGGCTCCGGCGAGGCCTGAACCAACCACGATGATGGAATGCTTGCGCTTATTGGCCGGGTTGACCAGCTTGACATCGAAACGTGTCTGGTCCCATGCCTGTTCAATGGGCCCGGTAGGTGCTTTGGAGTCGAGAATCATCTATTTCACCAGTCCCAGAAGAACGCTGATCGGAATGGAGACGTAGCCGAGGACAATGAGCAGGGCGATCACCAATGCAGTCGTTTGCAGCCTCGCGGTGTATTGCGGCTGGTGGATGCCCAGCGTTTGAAACATGCTCCACAGGCCGTGACGCAGGTGCAGGCCCAAAAGGCAAATAGCCACGACGTAAGACACTGAAACCCACCACACTTGAAAGCCGGATACCACATTGTGGTAAACGTCGCCCTCAATATAGGCCGCGCCAGGATGGATATACCCGGCGGTCAGGTGCAGAAGATGAAAGATGATGAAGGCAAGAACAATGGGGCCCGACCAGTACATGGTCCTCGAAGCATAGGAGGACGCGATCGCTTTTTTGACGGAATATCCAACCGGGCGCGCCCGCTTGTTGCGCAGGCCCAACTGAACAGTCGCAATAATATGCAGGGCGATTGCGATCAGCAGGATGGCCCGCACCGGCCAAAGCAATTCTCCAATGCTATGCAGAAACGCGCCGTAGGCGTTCAGTTTTGCCGGGCCTTCAAAGACCTGAAGGTTGCCCAGCAAGTGCCCTATCACGAACGCAAACATGAGGATGCCGGTGACGGCCATCACGATTTTCTTGCCGACCGTCGAGGCCCAGAAGCTGGGCGCCCGATTGTCCCCCCGTTTGTCTGTTGGAACGGCTGCGAGTGTGCTCATTTTGATTTTTCCGATGCCTCAGGAGGTGCCCGAACCGAATCTGGCCCAACTTTTTATTATCGGTGCGCGATCAAAGCAGCGTCAAGGATCCGCCACTCGAGACCGAAGGCTGATTTGGCGTGAGAGACGGTTCAGGCAAACAGTTGCAGTAATGCGCGAAACGCTTCTCCACGGTGGCTATGGGCCCAGCGGGTGCGATCGTCGAGTTCCGCCATCGTTCGTTCCAGCGCTGGCACATAAAACAGTGGATCGTATCCGAAACCGCCGTTGCCTTTGGGCGTCGAGAGGATGCGTCCTTCGACCGTGCCCTGGGACGCCAGCACGCAGGTGCCGTCCTGCGCAACAGCCAGTGCACAGTGATAGCGAGCTCTACGATCACTTTCAGTTATCCCGCCAAGTTGCTGTAACAGAAATAGATTGTTATTTGCGTCAGTCGCAGTGGCCTGGCGGAACCCTGCATCGGCCGCATAGCGGGCAGAGCGGACGCCGGGAGCGCCTTCAAGTGCATCGACTGCGAGCCCGGAGTCGTCGGCCAACACCATCTCTCCGGGTAGAAACTGGCTGTAGTAAATTGCTTTCTCCAGTGCGTTCTCTTCGAAGCTGGGGGCATCTTCCGGTGGGGCTGCGATGGCCTCGAGGCCGGGCAAGGGAAGCACGTCGATATCATGCTGGGCGGCCGCCAAGCGAAAATCGCGCAGTTTGCCCGGGTTGCTGCTGGCGACGTAAAGAGTGCGAGCCATTAGCGAAAAGCAGCCAGTGGACAGCCTTCGCAGCGAGGCTGCGGACCGCAATGATGCTTGCCCACAGCAACCACCAGTGCATGGAATTCGTTTAAGAGCGGCAGGCGAAAGTCTGGCGGGTCCGGGGCAAATGCGGTATGCACCAACTCTTGCACCTGTGCATACTTGTGGTCCCGGCCCGCGAGGCCGTGGCGGTCGGTGATGCGGCGCAGATATTCATCGACCACGGCGACCGGGTGGAGCAAAGCGTAGAGCAGGATGGCGTCTGCCGTTTCCTCGCCCACGCCGGGCAGCGCCAGAAGTTGACGCCGGACAAGGGGCGTCGGTTGGGCAGCGAGCCGCGCCAGGGAGCCACCGTGCTGCTGGTCGAGAAAGGCGACAAATGCCTTGATGGCCGCAGCTTTGCGAACCATGTACCCGGAGGGGCGGATGAGCATACGCAGTTCATCCTCGGCAATGGCTCGCAGACCGTCGAGGTTCATCACGCCGTGTGCAATCAGGTTGGAAATGGAGCGTTCCACAGCCCGCCACGAGGTGTTCTGGGTCAGGTAAGCGCCGACGATCACCTCCAGAGCGCTCTGCGCCGGCCACCATTGCTGGGGACCATAGGCGGCAGCGAGCTGGTCGTGAAAATTGCGCAGAATGGGGGCCGCGGCTTTGTTCATGGAGTCGTCTTCTGTTGCTGCAACTGTTTCTTCCAGCCCAGCAGCTTGGCGCGTAACCCCTCGGCCTCAGCCTCGGCGATCAAACCCTTGTGTTGATACAGGATGGAGAGGCTGGTGTGGGCCAACGGTTCTTCCGGGTCGAGCTGCAGCAGGCGTTGTGCGACGGTGATGGCCCCATCGAGGTCGCCTTGTTCCTGCAGCGCGCGGATGAGCCCGTGCATGGCATCGAGCATTTCGGGATCTAGTTCCAGGCAGCGGCGAAGGGTTTGTACGGCGGCTGCGGCGTCCCCTTCGGCCAGCCGGTCAAGCGCCTGGTGATAGAGCTCTTCGGCCTGGGAGAACTGTGACGGCGTTGGCATGGTCTTGTATGGCCTGATTGAATGATAGCGGTTAGGATTAACGAAACAAAGCATCTACCGGGAGGCGCCGCCGCATGAGTTTCATTTTCGCCGATGGCTGGCTGATTACCATGAACGATCGCCGCGAGATCCTGGAGCTCGGTAGCGTGGCCGTTGACCATGATCGCATCACCGCTGTCGGCAGCCGCCGGCAGCTCCAGCAGCACTATCCCGGGGCCGAAATCATCGATTGCAGCGGCCGCATCGTGATGCCGGGCATGGTGAATACCCATACCCATTTGTTTCAGACCCTGCTCAAGGGTCTGGGCGACGATATGGTGCTGAAGAAGTGGTTTACCTGTATGACCGGGCCAAGCGGGGTGCACCTCACCGCTCCGGATGCCCATGCTGCTGCGCTTCATGGTTGCGTCGAGTCGATACGCTCCGGGGTGACCACGGTGGTTGACTTCATGTATGTCCACCCTCAGCCGGGCATGATCACCTCGGTTGTCGACGCGTTTCAAACTACCGGGATGCGCGGCTTCGTTTGCCGCGGGTTCATCTCCGACGGTGTGCAATATGGAGTTCCGGCAGCGCTGCTCGAGCCGCCCCCGGTCGCCCTGGCCGATGCCAAGCAGCAGATACGGCGTTACAACCAGCCGGGAGGACGAGTTCAGGTCGGCCTTGCTCCCAACATGATCTGGGCGGTTGACGAAGAAGGCTACCGCTTGACCCGCACACTGGCCGATGAAGAGCATGTCCTCATCACCACCCACGTGGCAGAGACTGACTTCGAGTTGGAAACGGCCGCGGCGACCTACGGAATGAACGATACTGAGTTTCTGAGCGACATCGGTTTTTTCGGTCCCGACGTGATCGCGGTGCACTGTGTGCATTGCAAAACGGATGACATCAAGATTCTCCGTCAGCACGATACCAAGGTATCGCACAACCCTTGCAGCAACATGTATCTGGCTTCGGGATGTGCCCCGATTCCGGAGATGCTTGCGGCCGGAGTTACGGTGGGGCTGGCTTCGGATGGTCCGGCCAGCAGCAACAATCACAGTCTCTTTCAGGCAATGAAATTTGCCGCCTTGCAGCAGAAGGGCGTGCACCAGGATGCCACCATCATGACGGCGGAAAAGGTGCTCGAGATGGCCACCATTGATGGTGCGCGCGCGGTGGGCCTGGAAAAAGAAATCGGTTCGATCGAGGTGGGTAAGAAGGCAGACATGGTGGTGCTCGATTACAACAATGCTTTTATGACGCCGATTCATCATCCTGTTTCCGCCATGGTGTATTCGGCGCTGGGGAGCGAAGTTACCACGGTGATGATTGACGGACGCCTGGTGATGCGCGACGGCATTGTTGGGACGGTCGATGAGGCGGCGGTCAGACGTCAGGCGCAGATGAGTGCAGATGCGCTTACCCAGCGCGCGGGTACAGATGCCTTCAAGCGACGGCCGTGGCCGGGGAGATAACTGCGGGTCGCTCCACTCCCTTTTGCCCGCAGCCCATCGAAGGAGAAAAAACTGGCGCGGACGCATGTTGAGTGGGTGTTCCGGCTAGACCATTTGCAAGGAGAAACCCAGGTCTCAAAATCGAGACCTGGGCCACCCACTTATAGGTTTGCGGGTTGCAGTTCATTTTCGACAGAGAGGTCATGGGCCTCCGGGCCGCCCGAGGCGATGAAAAACGGCTCCTGTTCAGCAGCTACTCTCCCTCGAAGCACCGCCCTCCCCTTTGTCATCTCGACCGAAGCGCAGCGCAGTGGAGAGATCTGCGGTTCAGCGGCTCTTTCTTGGAAATGTTTTTCGACAAAGAAGTCATGGGCCTCCGGCCCACCCAAGGCGATGAAAAACGGCTCCTGTTCAGCAGCTACTCTCCCTGGAAGCACCGCCCTCCCCTTTGTCATCTCGACCGACGCGCAGCGCAGTGGAGAGATCTGCGGTTCAGCGGCTCTTTCTTGAAAATGTTTTTCGACAGAGGAGTCATGGGCCACTGGGCCCACCCAAGGTGATGAAAAACGGCTCCTGTTCAGTAACGACTGTCGATGGAGGCACCGCCCTCCCCTTTGTCATCTCGACCGAAGCGCAGCGCAGTGGAGAGATCTGCGGTTCAGCG
>CAZSUK010000604.1:0-11746 GCA_964609355.1 uncultured Acidobacteriaceae bacterium
CCTTCTCCCAGCGTGATGCGGCCGCTGCAATCCATTATGGTGACCCCGTCCACCTGACGGGTCTTGATTTTCATGCTCACGAATACTCCTCCTTAAATTGCGGAACGGGCGGTTCCTAGATGTTTGATGAGGGTAAGTTCAGTGCCGGGCTGCAATTGTCGAAAGTGTACCTCATCCATGAACGAGCGAATGAGAAAGATACCTCTTCCTGAGCCTCGGAGCAAGTTTTCTGGTGCGAGGGGATCGGGAAGGGTCTCCGGGTTGAGGCCTTTTCCCTGGTCGGCGATGCGAATCACGAGGGAATCCGCAGTCTGTTCGAAGCTGGCGGATATTTTCTTTTCAGGGTCGTAGGAGTTGCCGTGGAGCACGGCGTTGACTGCGGCTTCGCGTACGGCCATGGCGACGCGGTAGATCTCATCTTCTTCCAGGCCGGCCTTGCGAGCCATCTCCTCAGCCGTCTGTTCCACGCGATTGACACTGTCAAGCGAGGACTCAAGTGTGTAGGAAACCTGGCTAGGTTGTAATCCGCCCAATTGCCTGACCTCGTGTGAGGCAAGTTTGCTTGGCCTGCAGCCTCATGTCAAGGCACATTCAGAGCTTAGCAGCCGCCTAGATCAATTCATACCCGGCAAAAAAGTAACCGATCTCGAACGCAGCCGTGTCTTCGCCGTCCGAACCGTGGATCGCATTCTCCTCAATCGATGACGCAAACTGCTTACGAATAGTTCCCTCGACCGCGTCAGCCGGATTGGTAGCGCCCATCAGCTTGCGCAGGTCGGCGATCGCGTTATCCTTTTCGAGGACCATCGCGATGATGGAGCCCGAGGACATGAAAGTGGTCAGGGAATCGAAAAAAGGCCGTTTGGCGTGCACGGCGTAGAAGCCCTGGGCCTGCGATTTGGAAAGGAACATTTTTTTGATGGCGACGATTTTGAAGTTAGTTTTTTCAATTTCCGCCAAAATTCCTGCCGAGTAGCCTTTGCGGACTGCGTCGGGCTTGATGATGCTGAACGTGCGTTGCATAGACTCCTTATTTCCCAATGACTTTAGCTAATGTTTCGCCGATAGCGGCGGGGGATTGCACTACGTGGATTCCAGCCGCGGTCAGAGCCTTCATCTTGTCCGCGGCGGTGCCCTGGCCGCCGGAAATAATGGCCCCGGCGTGCCCCATGCGTCTTCCAGGAGGCGCGGTCTGGCCGGCAATGAATCCGACTACGGGTTTCTTCACGTGCGCTTTGACATAGGCGGCGGCCGCTTCTTCCGCGGTGCCTCCGATTTCGCCAATGAGGATGATGGACTCTGTTCCCGGATCTTCGTTGAGCAGCTTGAGCGCATCGACGTGGGTGGTGCCGATGATCGGATCGCCGCCGATCCCGATCGCGGTGGATTGCCCGATGCCTCGCTGAGAGAGCTGATAGACCGCCTCATAGGTCAAGGTGCCGGAGCGGGAGACAATGCCTACAGTGCCCTGCTTGTGAATGCGGCCGGGCATGATGCCGATCTTGGCCTTGCCTGGGGAGATCACGCCGGGGCAATTGGGGCCGATGAGCCGCGATTTCGACTTGCTCACCACGCTCCACACCTTGACCATGTCGTTGGTGGGGATCCCCTCGGTGATGCAGATAATCAGGGGCAGCCCGGCGTCTTCCGCCTCCAGGATGGCATCAGCAGCAAACGGCGGCGGCACGAAGATCACGGTGGCATTGGCCCCGGTCTTTTCGACGGCCTGGGCTACGGTGTCAAATACAGGCCAACCCTCATGCGTCGTGCCTCCCTTGCCCGGCGTAACTCCGCCCGCTACTTTCGTCCCGTACTCTGCGCAGCCCTTGGCATGAAAGGTGCCTTCCTTGCCCGTAATACCCTGCACGATGAGCCGCGTATTTTCGTCCACTAACACCGACATAGATGGCTCCAGCTCACTTTCTCGAGGCTTTCTCTTTGGCTGCCGCGACCACTTTGGCGGCGGCGTCCTGCATGGTTTCTCCGATAATGAAGTTCAGCCCGGAGTTCTTCAGAATCTCGCGTCCCTGCTCGACGTTTGTGCCTTCGAGGCGAAGGACAACGGGAACCTGCACGTTTGTCTTTTTAGCGGCCTCGACCACCCCTTGGGCCAGGGTGTCGACGCGCAGGATGCCGCCAAAAATATTGATGAACACGGCTTGCACGTTCTGGTCAGAGAGCAGGATCTCGAAGGCGTGCTCGATCTGCTGCTGGTTGGCGCCGCCACCCACGTCGAGGAAGTTTGCGGGCGAGCCGCCGGCATACTGGATGATGTCCATGGTCGCCATGGCCAAGCCGGCGCCGTTCACCATGCAGGCGATGTTGCCGTCGAGCTTGATGTAATTCAGGGCGTACTTTGAGGCTTCCACTTCCAACGGATCTTCTTCCGCGGTGTCGCGAAGTTCCTTGAGCTCCTTGTGCCGGAACATCGCGTTGTCGTCGAAATTGATCTTGCAGTCGAGTGCCAGCAGACGTTCATCCGTGGTGGTGATGAAGGGATTGATTTCGAGCAGGGAAGCGTCTGTTTCCAGGAAAACTTTGTAGAGGCCGGTCATGAATTTGACGGCTTCGTTGATTTGGGCCGGCTTCAGGCCCAGCGCGAAGGCCAGCTTACGAGCCTGGTAGGGCTGAAAGCCCACCGCGGGATCGATGTAGGCCTTGAAGATCGCGTCAGGATCTTTTGCGGCGACTTCTTCTATTTCCATGCCGCCGGCCTGGGAGGCCATAAACACCAATTTCGCCGTAGCGCGATCGAGCACGATGCCCAGATACAATTCGCGGGCGATCGGCGACATTTCCTCAATCAGGAGGCGCAGCACCTTCTGACCCTGGGGTCCTGTCTGGTGGGTCACCAACTGCATGCCAAGGATTTGGGTGGCGTATTCCTCTGCCTGGGCCAGGGTCTTGGCTACTTTTACGCCCCCGCCCTTTCCCCGGCCGCCGGCATGAATTTGTGCCTTGACCACAACCCCTTTGGCGCCACCGGCAAAAAGCCGTCTGGCCACGTCCAGTGATTCTTCCAGGGTGTTTGCTACTTCACCCTTGGGAACGGCCACGCCGTAGCGTTCCAGGATGTCTTTTGCCTGATACTCATGAATTTTCATTCGTTTAGTCTTGGGACAGAACTTCCATACTAATGGGGATTGCCCGGTAGGGCAAAACGGGGCGAACTGATGTCTGAATTGGCGGGCTTGATCAAGCATGTGGTCGAAGATCGGGGCACCCTTACGCAACAGCAGGGATGTTCGGCGGTCCGGGAGATGCTTGAGGGTGCGGCGACGGATATCGAAATCGCTTCGCTTTTGACGGCAATCGCCGCCCGCGGCCCCACGGTCGAAGAGCTGTCTGGGTTTGTGCAGGCAATCCGCGCGATGGGTACGCCTGTCCCCTTGACCGAACAGGAACGGGAGCAGCTCGTCGATACCTGCGGTACGGGGAGCGATGGCCAGGGAACCTTCAATATCTCGACCGCTGCCGGCCTGGTGGCGGCGGCGGCAGGGGTTAAGGTAGCCAAGCATGGCAACCGGGGCGTTACCTCGAAGTGCGGTTCTGCGGATGTCCTGGAGGCCCTCGGGGTCCCGGTTGCGCTGGAGCCGGAGAAGGCAGTGGAGTGCCTGCGCCAGACCGGCTTTATGTTTCTCTATGCTCCGGCCCTGCATCCGGCCATGAAGCGGGTACAACCGATCCGCCGGGCATTAGGATTCCGCACCATCTTCAATCTGGCCGGCCCGCTGGCTAATCCTGCCGGAGCCCGGTCGCAGGTGGTCGGTGTGTTCGGCGGCCTGGAACTGGTGGCGCAAAGCCTGGCACGGCTCGGAGTGAGACATGCTCTGGTGGTTCATGGTCGGGACGGCCTGGATGAACTCACCCTCAACGGTGTCAGCGATGTAGCGGAGGTGCGGGAGCATACAGTGCGCAGCTTCACCCTGGAAGCAGGCGATGCGGGTTTAGAGCAGGCGCCGCTCACTGCCCTGGAGGGGTGTGACGCGCGCGGGAACGCCTCGTTGATAGAACGAATTCTCGAGGGTGAACCAGGGCCGAGGCGAGACGTTGTCTTGTTCAATGCAGCAGCTGCCCTGGTGATCGCCGGGCGTGCGACGGATTTCGCCGCGGGTGTTGGCTGCGCGGCGGACGCGATAGACTCAGGTGCCGGTCTGCGACTGCTGGCGCAGTTACGCAAATTTGGCTGACCGGCGGGAAGAACCATTAACAGTTGCCCGAGAAGTTGGTCTCGGGGAGAGAGAAAAACAAAGCTTTGTAGGGCTTCGCCCATCGTTTTCGTCCCACGTACGCTGGTGCGAACGTGGGGCACCCCGTCAGAGTTGGTGGGAGGGAACGACTGGATCGTCAGGACACTTCTTTTCATCCGCCGTGGGCCGAAAGAGCCGGTGGTCAACTTTGAGAAAACCGCATACTGTTGATCAACGCCATCGACCTTGATAAGAAATCCGGGGGGATAAGGAGTTCGCACTATGGCTATTCCACTACGACCGATCGCCGGCTGGGTCTTGTTGGCCGCGGTAGCGATACCCAACTACGCGCAACAGATTGTGGTCAGCAAAGAAAACCGGACCATCGCCGTGACCACCAGCGCCGATGCCGAAGCTCAAGCCGATACCGTAACCGTACAGATCGGCTTCGTTGAGTACGGAGCAGACCAGGACTCTGCCTATGCAGCCGGGTCGAAAACCTCAAATGCCATCGCCGCGTCGTTGAAGGCGGCGGGCGTTCCTGAGGACGCGATTCAAAGCGAATCGCAGAGCATTACCCCCGTCCAGCAGTACACCAACCAGGACTGGACCCCGGCCGAGAAAGCCGAGCGCAAGTTCCAGGTACAGCAAAGTTGGAGCGTCAAAACCGCAGCCGGGAATGGCGCCAGGGTTCTCGATGTAGCCATCAAGGCAGGCGCCAATCAAAGCGGGCAGATGACCTGGAGTGTGCAGGATGAAGACGGCCTGCAGGCCAAGGCTGCGAAGCTGGCACTGGACCGTGCCCGGCAGATAGCCCAGCAAATGGCTGGCGGGCTGAACGCTAGCCTGGGCCCCCTGGTGTATGCCAGCAACGAGGCGCCTTCGCGGGGGTCGCAGCCGCTGATGATGAGGGCCGCGGGCGCCATGGCGGCTGCACCGGCCGCGCAAAAGGTGGAGCCCCTCAGCGTCAGCGCCCACAAGGTGACTGCTTCCGCCACCGTTTACGCAGTGTTCAGCATTCAATAGCATCGTATGCTGGACATAAGGACGTTTTAACCATGGCGAGATACCAGTATCGTGATTTGAAACCTGCTGCCGAAGCCGAGGACCTGTACCGGCGCTGGCTGTGCCATCTGGATGAAGAATTCACCCGCCATAAGGAATCCCGGCTGAGGGGGGAAATCGTCCGCGACTCTCTGCACCAGATTTATCTTGGCCGTCCCCACGGCGGAAAACTTAACACCTCGCTGATTTCAGAGTTGCCGGGCAACGTCCTGCAGATGTCTTTGGACCCAGCCAACGTGACCCTGGAACCGGAGTACTACGGAGACGTTGATAAGGAAAGATATTGCGAGCGCAAGCCGTTGATCTACTTCTGGCAGATGTTCGACCGCTCGCCGTTGGGACTGAACCACTGGCTGGGTTTTCGCTTTCGCAAAATGCTGGCCAGGCACATCTTCAAACACGTGGGCAAGAACGTGAAGATCTTCCACGGAGTTGAGTTCAGTTTCGGTTACAACCTCACCATCGAAGACGACTGCACCATTCATAAGTTCGTGATGCTGGATGACCGGGGAGATCTCATCATCCGCAAAGGAACTTCGATTTCCGACTATGCAGCCGTGTACTCGCATCGGCATAGCACCAACGACTCCCACGATATTGAGAATGTCACCACCGAGATCGGCGCCGGTACGCGTCTTACCTATCACTCGTCGGTGATGGCCGGGGTAAAGATGGGGGAAGATTCCATGCTGGGCGCAATGGGCGTGGCCACTCACGATATACCGGCACACTCTATCTGGGGAGGCGTTCCGGCGCGCGAGATTAAAGCCAGAAAACCGGGCTTGGAAGTCGCCCAGGGCGAAGATAGCAAACGTACTTAGCTCTGGCGGCATGCTACCATCAGGCTTCCAATGGGAACTCCTCAGATCGTCCTGGGCATTTGCGAATTTGTGGTGCTGCTGTTCGCGCTTAGTCTTCACGAGTCGGCACACGGATGGATGGCCTCGCGACTGGGAGATCAAACGGCGCGCATGCTGGGCCGCATTACTCTCAACCCCCTCAAGCATATCGATCCGGTAGGCACCATCATGCTGCCGTTGGTGGCGATGGTGACCCATATCCCGTTGATCGGATGGGCCAAGCCGACCCCGGTGAACACACGTAATTTCAAGAACCTGGTACGCGACGATATCCTCACCACGCTGGCCGGCCCGGTCAGCAATGTCATCGGTTCGGTAGTTTCGTTGCTGGTGTTGATTGTTATCGCCAAGACGTCTGCCATCGGATTACTCTGCGTGCACTCGGTCGCGATGGGGGGCATTAGCAGGCTCGATCCGCAGCTCCTGACGGTGAGCCCGGTGGCTTATCCGCTGTCTCTGATTTTCTTTATTGGTATGCTGCTGAACCTGTTTCTGGCGGCATTCAATTTGCTTCCCTTGCCGCCGCTGGACGGAAGCCATATCTTTCGCCATATGCTGCCCTATCGGTGGCAACCGATTTACGACCGCCTGGGCATCCTCAGCCTTTTTCTTATGCTGTTTTTTGGCGGGGGCGTGACCATGGCGATGGTGAATCCGGTACTGGGCTTCTTCCGTGTTTTGCTGCTCTCGATCTGAAGGTTTTCCGTACAATCGAGCCAGTGAGTCTCCCGAATCGTAATCAATTGAAACGCGTGCTGAGCGGCATGCGCCCCACCGGCAAACTGCATCTCGGCAACTATATGGGCGCCCTTTATAACTGGGTGCGCCTGCAGGACGTCTACAACTGCTACTTCTTTATCGCCGACTGGCATGCCCTGACGACCGATTACGCAGACACCTCGAATCTGCGGCAAAACATTATGGATGTGGGGCTTGACTGGCTGGCGGCGGGTCTCGATCCGGAGCGGTGCGTCCTGTTTGTGCAGTCCCTCGTGCCGCAGCACGCAGAGTTGCATCTGCTGCTTGGGATGAATATGCCGCTGGGCTGGCTGGAGCGCGTACCCACCTACAAAGAGCAACAACTGCAGTTGGGAGATAAGGATCTGACCACGTATGGCTTCCTGGGATACCCGCTGCTGATGGCCACCGATATCCTGATCTACCAGGCTGATTTTGTACCGGTGGGGCAGGACCAGGTAGCGCACGTGGAGGTTGCCCGGGAAGTGGCCAGGCGCTTCAACCACTTATATCCGGGCGAAGGGGAAACTGCGATACTGCCTGAACCGCAGGTATTATTGACTCCCTCGCCCAAGTTGCCCGGCACCGACGGGCGGAAGATGTCAAAAAGCTATGGCAACACCATCCTGTTGACGGATCCACCGCCGGTGGTGCGGCAGAAGTTGAAGACCATGGTGACCGATCCGGCGCGGGTGCGGCGCAGCGACCCGGGCGATCCCGATGTATGCCCGGTGGGGGATCTGCACAAGGTGTTTTCCAGCCCGGAGACGCTGCTCAAGGTTTATGAAGGGTGCCGATCAGCCGGCATCGGATGTATCGAGTGCAAAGGGTGGGCCGCGGACGCGATCGTGGTCGAATTAGAGCCCATCCAGCAGCGGCGGCGGCAATATGAGGAGCAGCCTCACCTGGTCCACGACGTCCTGCATAGCGGTTCGGAACTGGCTCGGGCACGGGCTGAAGAAACCATGAAGCAGGTGAGGGAAGCGATGCACCTGCTGCAACCGGAGTCTGGAGAGCGCGCACTATGAACGAAGAAACGCGCGACAAAAAGCGGGAAGAAAGCGCATCGCCTTACAGCATCACGGTGGGGGCGGTGTACGACGGACCTCTTGACCTGCTGCTCGATCTTATCCGCAAGCAGGACATTGATATTTATGACATTCCGATCGGCAAGATCACGGCTCAATTTCTGGCCTACGTAGAAGGCCTGAAGCAGACCGAGGTGGATGCGGCGGCTGACTTCATTTATGTGGCATCGCTTTTGATACACATCAAGAGCCGCATGCTTCTTCCCCGGACTTCGGCGGAGGGAGCTGAGGGCGAACAGGAGGATCCACGGCGGGAGCTGGTGGAGCGGCTGCTGGAACACGAGCGATTCAAGAATGCCGCCCAGATGCTGCTGCAGAAGCAGCAGATTGAGGCTGCTACCTGGACCAATCCGGCAATCCGTCAGTTCATCCATGAAGAGGGAGCGGAGCCCGAGATCGCCGCGGACACGGTTGACCTGGTTCGCGTCTTCCGGGAAATCCTCGACCGGGCGCGGCAGAGGCCGGTGCTCGATGTCGACGAGGAAGCGGTGACTGTTTCGCAGATGCTGGACTATGTGCGGCGCCGCCTGATTATGGAAGATAGGCCCGTGTCGTTGAGCAGTCTGCTGAAAAACACCCGTTCGGAGCGGGCGCTCATTTGCATGTTTCTTGCCCTGCTTGAGCTGGTGCGGTTGCAGGCGGTACTGCTGCGGCAGGACAATAACTTCAGCGAGGTTTACATCAAGAAGCACCCTTCCTTCGAAACGGTCGTGAACCAGGGGCTCATCCAGGCTACCGACGACTGGCGCTAGGAGTTGGGTCTGTGTCTTGAGGCATCCAGGTTTCGTGAGCGGCTCGAAGTCGAAATTCTCAGGATTTTAACAATCTGGGGTACCACAATTCACACTGGCAGCCGACGCACTTTGGTACCGTTCGTACACCTGTAAATGTGGAGTGTGCGCGGTGAATGATGGTTCCTCTGCGGTTATGACCGCCCCTGGGAAGAATTCCCTCCTCGAACAAAAAATGAACAAAAAGCAGGGCAAGATCCCGATGATCATCTTCGGACTTGTTCTGGTGGGCGGTATCGGGTGGGCGGCTTCCCAACTACTGAGCGACCTGTTTTCCGTCCAACACACGACCTCTGCGATGGCTTATTTTTTGCTGGGGATCGCGTTGCTGATTGCCCTCGGGTTTGAGTTCGTGAATGGTTTTCACGATACCGCCAACGCGGTGGCGACGGTCATCTATACCCACTCCCTCGAACCCCATATTGCCGTGATGTGGTCCGGCATGTGGAACCTGATTGGGGTGTTGCTATCCTCAGGTGCCGTGGCTTTCGCCGTTGTCTCCCTGTTACCGGTCGAGCTGATCCTCAGGGTTGGGTCGGGTGCTGGCTTCGCCATGGTTTTCGCGCTGCTTGTCTCAGCCATTCTCTGGAACCTGAGCACTTGGTGGTATGGGCTGCCCGCCTCCAGCTCGCACACTCTTATCGGCTCTATTATCGGCGTTGGTGTGGCCAACCAGCTGATGTCCGGTTCGACCGGAACCAGCGGAGTGGATTGGTCGCAGGTGGGGAATGTGTTTCGCTCGCTGCTCATCTCTCCCATTGTCGGTTTCGTTTTTGCAGCGCTCTTGCTGTTGCTGTTCAAGGTGGTCATCAAGGATCCGCGGCTTTTCGAGGCGCCTAAAGGGGACGCTCCGCCGCCCTTCTGGATTCGCGGTTTGCTGGTACTGACCTGCACTGGGGTGAGCTTCGCGCACGGCTCCAACGATGGCCAGAAGGGAATGGGGCTCATCATGCTCATTCTCATCGGTACCGTGCCCACCGCGTATGCCCTCAATCATGCCGTCGGTTACGGCCAGGTTCAGGACTTTGTCGCTGTGTCCGAGCAGGCTGCGAAAGTAATGTCCGCGCATGTGGACACGAATGCGGTGATGGATGATCCCCGGACCGATTTGACCGAATATCTCCAGACCAAGAAGGAAACGCCGACCACTGTTCTGGCGGAACGGCAGATGATTCTGGAGATCGAGCATGAGGTCAGCCACTACAAGACGTTGAAAGGCGTGCCTTCGAACCAGCAATCCAACGTGCGCAACGACATGTACGTGGCGAGCGAGGCCCTGCGCCTGATGGTCAAGACAAAGAAGCCTGCGTTTACCGCGGAAGAAGCCGAGGTGATGGCCAACTACAAGAAGAAGCTCGATCTTTCCACCAAGTTCATCCCCACTTGGGTCAAAGTCGCGGTTGCGATTGCGCTCGGGCTGGGCACGATGGTTGGTTGGAAGCGCATCGTCGTCACGGTGGGCGAGAAGATCGGGAAAACCCACCTGACCTACGCCCAGGGCGCTTCGGCCGAACTGGTTGCCATGTGCACCATTCTTGCGGCGGACAATTATGGTCTGCCGGTAAGCACAACCCACGTGCTGTCCTCTGGCGTAGCCGGAACCATGATGGCTAACAAGAGCGGGCTGCAGTGGTCCACCATCCGCAACATTGCTGCGGCGTGGGTCTTCACCTTGCCGGTGGCGGCGCTTATGTCCGCGGGGCTGTTTTGGATCTTTGTGCACTTTGCCCCCAAGGGTTAAAGCCGGGACAGCAAAGACAAGCGAAAAGACAGGTGCTTCGATAATATGAATCGAGGCGCCTGTTCTTTTGCGGCGCATTGTTCCCCCCAATGAGCCTGAAAGCCAAATTAGAAGCCGTTGTATATGCAGCCGAGGAGCCGGTAACCCTGGCCCAGCTGGCCGCGATTTTCGCAGCAGAGGTTACGCCGGAATTGACCGAGGCCCCTGCCGAACCGGCGACGGAGCAGGTCGCGCTGGAGGGTCTGGCCCCTGAGCCTGCCGCTGAAGATGCTCCCGCGGTAGAAGGTGCTGCCCCCGCAGTCGAAGACGATTCGGCCGGTGCGGTTAAGGCAGAAGGCACTGAGGGTGACGAGAAGAAAATCGCTCGTCAGCGCGACCGCCAGGTCCGGCAAGTCTTGCAGCAAGTAATGGACGAACTCATCGCCGAATATGCGAATAGCGAGCGCGGCATGGAGATCCGGGAGATCGCCGGTGGCTACCGCATGGCCACCAAACCGGAATATCACGATGCTGTGCGTGGCTTTGTGAAGAGCCTCAAGCCGCCCATGAAGCTCTCGCTGCAGGCCCTGGAAACCCTTGCGGTGATTGCGTACAAGCAGCCGGTGACGGCGCCTGAGGTCAGCGAGATCCGCGGTGTCGACTCAGGAGGAGTGCTCGGCAGCCTGGTTAGCCGCAAGCTGATCACCACGGCGGGAAGAAAGCCGGTGATTGGGCGCCCCATCCTGTACAAGACCACCAAGGAGTTTCTGCTCCGGTTTGGGCTAAAAGACGTGAACGATTTGCCCAGCATGGAGGAGTTCGAAAAGATGGCCGGCGAACTGGCTGAGTCTGAAGCCGAAGGCGAAGCGCAGGATGCGGGCAATCTGGTCGCGGACGAAGCTGCCACTGATTCCCAACCCAGTCCCGAAGCGGAGCAGGACGCTCCAGAAGCTCAGCAAACCGTTCAAGAACCCACAGAAGCAGAGCAAGCCACACAAGAACCCGCAGCAGAGCAAACCACACACGAGCCCGCAGCAGAGCAAGCCGCCGAAGAAGCACCGGCAGAGCCACAAGCCGAGCACCAGGTATGACGATCATCCCGGAGGGCGAGCGCAACGAGCAGCGTTTGCAGAAGATTGTGGCTGCTGCCGGGATCGCCTCGCGACGCAAGGCGGAAGAGCTGATCACTTCCGGCCGGGTGCAGGTGAATGGTCAGACGGTCACTGAGTTGGGTTCGAAGGCCGACCCGGAGCGGGATCATGTCCGCGTTGACGGCAAACTCCTCAAGAAACCG
>CAZSUK010000605.1:0-3591 GCA_964609355.1 uncultured Acidobacteriaceae bacterium
CAGGAAGCGCCGGTTTCAGAGAAATTGAAAGCGTTGCTTGCCATTGCCGGCAAAGTGCAGCAGGGAGGCAAATATGTCACCACCGAAGACATAGAGCGCGCCCGAAATGCCGGATCCACAGATCTCGAGATTCACGACACCGTACTGATCGCTGCGGCCTTCTGCATGTACAACCGTTATGTCGACGGGCTGGCCACCTGGGCGCCTAACGACGAAAGCATCTATCGTCAGATGGCGGATCGAGTGGTTACGCTAGGCTACACGCAACCCGGATGGGAAAAGCCATTTCCCGTTCACAAGCAAGAAGCAGATGTCTCCCAGACCAAGTGAGCCCGTACTAGTGGCGATCAAGAAAAATACAAAACGCTGGTTAGCTGGCATCTTCGCGGTGCTCTTCTGTTTTTGGCTAGGCTTTGTCGGCTATATCGACTGGGCCATGCGTCAGCCACCCGAAGTCTTCGGGCATGTCATGGCAAAAATGCCCATGCCTGCCTACTTTCTCTTTCCCTTTGAAACCATGTGGTCCGGCGCGCGCAAAGGCTCTCTCGATGTAGGCGGTAAAGCGCCCGACTTCACAGTCGAGACACTCGATACCAGGGTGCCCGTCAAACTGGCGTCTCTTTGGGTAGATAAGCCCGTCGTTCTCGTCTTCGGCAGCTACACCTGACCGCCTTTTCGGCGGGAGGTTCCCGCCCTGAACAAATTGGCCGAGCAATACAAGGGCAAGGTTGATTTCTACGCGGTCTACATCCTGGAGGCGCATCCCACGGACGTATGGGAGATGCAGAGCAATGTTCGGGACGGGGTGCTGTTCCGCAGCCCCCGCGATGAGGCAGAACGCGTCTCGGTAGCGGGTAAATGCGTACGAAAACTAGGCATCAAGTTTCCCGCGGTTGTGGATAGCTTCGACAACCAGGTTGAGGTTGCCTACACCGGATGGCCGGACCGCATGTATCTCATCGCAAGGGATGATCGGATTCTCTATAAGAGCAAGCCAGGCCCATTCGGGTTTCATCCTCAAGATCTGGCTGCTGCCCTTCATAAGGCACTGGGCAATCCATGATTCGGCAAATTGCCTCCGTCGTCAGCGATGCTGGGAGCCGTCCAGGAGGTGACAAGCGATTACGTCCACATTGCTTGGGGCTCCCGCCATCGCATTCAACTGTAGAAGCAGTTGCCAATGCTGCACTTCGCCCGAGTTTTTAACACCGCACTCCTTCAGTGTTGCATTCATGCGTGCTGCGTCGGTGATAAATCTTCCAGCGGCCGCGGTGCCTTCGCCCGTGGCTCCCGCAACCAGCAGAACCTGGCCAACCTGATCCGGATTTTTTACCATCGCAACGGTCGCGAAGGTTCGACCAGTTTGCCAGCCTGGAGCGGTTGGCACATACGCGGGCGCTTCTTGGGAACGCGGGTGTTCATTACGAATGAATTCCGTTTTGGTCTTGGGGTCGAACACAAACCGAAAGTCAAGCTGGTCGCCGAACAACGCTGACCATGGATTGCTGCGCGGGCTGCCTAAGAAGACGAAATTGTCCTCACTTGCCAAATCTTGAATCTGTATGCTGCGCGCAGCGTGTACGCTGACCTCCCTGGAACTGGCGAGGGCCATCTGTCCGATATAGACGGCGATGGGCACGTCAACCGCTGCCGCCTTGTCTCCCCGCAGGATGTTGCGACAAAGATTGATAACTTCTGGAGTGAGCTTGCCTGGGTCAGCTATGTAACTGTGATTTGCGTAATCAGAAACCGAGACCTGACTACCAGTCAAGCCATCGATCTCAGCAATGTTGGGATCGCTGGTAATGATTTGCGTGGAATGTGGTGAACGGAAAAACGCCGACCACAAAAGGGACGACCGTGGGACCACTTTCACCACGGAATAGAGATTCCAGGCAATGACGCAAGCCGCTATCACGGCAACGGTGCAGAGTGCGGCGATGAAAGACAGTCGCGGAATTCTGGCCCCAACCCCCG
The DNA here is from genome assembly GCA_964609355.1 of uncultured Acidobacteriaceae bacterium. Taxonomy (GTDB): domain Bacteria; phylum Acidobacteriota; class Terriglobia; order Terriglobales; family Acidobacteriaceae; genus PALSA-350. Next base: position 1,978 of record CAZSUK010000605.1, read on the forward strand.
GCCTGGGAGACTCAACCACTGCATCATGAAGCGGAGCGTGAACCGGACCTCTCAACAAGTCCGGGTGTGGCATATCGGCCACTTGATCCAATTCCGCTTCAGTTCCATTGAGGTGTGCATTGCCGTTCGCAGAGGAACGTGTCCGGCGAGCGATCTCAGGAATGTAAGCCCCTAATGGCAGGCTGATCCGAAACTCAGAGGTCGCACCATCCTTGCCATAATGTTGCAGAAGACGCTTGCGCACGTCACTGGCCGTCACCCGAACAATCGCATCCTCACCCGTATCGTAGGTTGGGGAACGGCCAAAAAGCTCGATGCCGATGACGCGTTCTTTCAGCGATTCGAAGTGACCCGCAATTGCCTGATCAACGATGTATTTTAGAAATTGTCCACTCCGATGACTGGCCTTAAAAGCAGCACCTTCGATCACTTCTTTCAAGTGTTGCTGAAAAAGTTCGATGTCCTGCTCGGTCTCTAGAATCTTTCCTATCTCGGATGACCGGGGATCGGTTGGAACGGTTATGTGCATCGTCGGACCTGACGGGCGCCATTGTAGCATTCTGGTGAGGGTCATGTCCCTTGGAGTGGGTTTCGGCAGTTCTCCCAGGTAGCTACCGTTAGACGGCGATTGGCGAACGCCAGGCTTTTTATTATCAGCTTCATAGAGCCGCGTTAGGAGTCCGGCATAACGTTGCGATTGCGATATTGTTGCGATAGTGTGGGTCCGCCAAGTGACGTTACCGAAGCCGAGGGACAAATATTGGGTGACCGCTATGCTCAGAGTAAACAGCTCGACAAGGCATGCCGTTTACGGCCCGAAGCTCGTCAGCTGAGCCCGGAGGATTTTGATCCGGAACCCAGGGAAAGAGCTTCCCACCCGTCCATTGTTGATCTAGCCATCTTGCTAACAGCCTGCTCTCTCTGTCTGACCTGGGCTACTACGGCTAGTGGGCAGCAGGCCGCCGATGCCGCTGTCACGTACAAGCAGGCTGAGGTACCCGTCGAGACGCGGGTCGATGATCTGCTGCGCCGCATGACACTCGAAGAGAAAGTGCGGCAACTCGACTTGTATTCCGGGGCGACGGCCTTGGTGGACAAACATACCGACGATACCCATGCTGCCTCCGGTGCCGTGTTCCTTCCGGATAGAGCGGAATCTTTGTGGGGGACCCTGGGAGTCGGGGGAATACATGATCTCAATCCGACCCCGGAGCAGGCTAACACGATCCAGAAGTGGGTCATTGCGCACAACCGTCTGGGTATCCCTGCCCTATTTATAGAGGAGGGTCTGCACGGTTTTGACACAGGAACGGTCTTTCCTGCTCAGGTCAACCTCTCGGCCACCTGGAATCCGCAGATCGCCCAGCAAACCGCGGCTGCCATTGCGGCTGAGGCCCGCGCGACGGGTGTCGGCATGATTCTTGCTCCCGTCCTCGATCTCGCTCGAGAGCCGCGCTGGGGACGTATCGAAGAAGATTTCGGCGAAGATCCCTACCTGACCGGGCAGCTGGGACTCGCTTACGTGCGCGGGGCCCAGGGGGAAAGCTTGAATGCTGACAGCACCGTGGTCGCTGAGCCCAAGCATTTTGCCGGACACGGCTCTCCGGAGGGCGG
>CAZSUK010000606.1:0-2550 GCA_964609355.1 uncultured Acidobacteriaceae bacterium
GTGCCCATCTCGGTGATATCCACCGGATCCATCTCGTTCGACGCCGCTCTCGGCGTGGGTGGTGTTCCGCGCGGCCGGGTGATTGAAATTTTTGGTCCTGAATCGTCGGGCAAAACTACCATCACGCTGCAGATCATCGCCGAGGCGCAGAAGGCGGGCGGGATGGCGGCGTTTGTCGATGCGGAACACGCGCTCGATCCGCAATATGCCAAGAAGCTGGGCGTAGATGTGGATAACCTTCTGGTATCGCAGCCGGATTACGGCGAACAGGCGCTGGAGATTACTGAAGCCCTGGTGCGTTCTGGCGCAATTGATGTGCTGGTAGTCGACTCGGTGGCCGCACTGGTGCCTAAGGCGGAACTCGATGGTGAAATGGGCGATTCGCATATGGGTCTGCAGGCAAGGCTCATGTCGCAGGCGCTGCGCAAGCTTACCGGGACGGTATCGAAGTCCCGCACGTCGCTGATTTTCATTAACCAGATACGCGAGAAGATCGGGGTCATGTTTGGCAACCCGGAGACGACGACCGGGGGCCGCGCGCTCAAGTTTTACTCTTCGGTGCGTATTGATATTCGCCGTATCGCAGCGGTTAAGGAAGGCGATGTAGTGGTTGGCTCGCGCACCAAAATCAAGGTTGTCAAGAACAAGGTGGCCGCGCCTTTCCGGGAAGCGGAGTTTGACATTCTTTATGGCGAAGGGATCTCCCGCGAAGGGGATGTGCTGGATCTTGCGGTAACGCAAAATGTTGTGGAGAAGTCGGGCGCCTGGTATAGCTATGCAGGCGAGCGCATTGGGCAAGGCAGGGAAAATGTCCGCGGCTTCCTCAAGGATCATCCTGAGATCTTCGCCCGCATCGATGCACAGTTACGGCAGAAGATGGGTCTCACTGGCGTGAAGCCGGCAGAGATTCCGGCAGTTCCAGTGAACGGATCGGCCCAGGCTGCGGAAGCGGTGAAGCCTCCGGTGCGTCTTCGACAGTAAAGATTCTTGAATACCGTCAAAGCCATTTACCCCGGCAGCTTCGATCCTTTGACCAACGGTCATTTGGATCTGGTTGCGCGTGGGGCAAAGATCTTTGATCACCTGGTGGTCGCGATCCTGAACAATTCAGAGAAGGCTCCGCTCTTTTCTGTTACCGAGCGGATCGAGATGCTTACCGAAGCAGTACAGAAGTTCGATAACGTTTCGGTCGCGACCTTCAATGGGCTGCTGGTGGAGTTTGTTCTCGAGCAGCATGCGCAGGCTATTCTACGCGGGGTTCGCGCCATCAGCGACTACGAATACGAGTTGCAGATGGCACTGATGAACCGGCGGCTGGCTCCGCAAGTCGAGACAGTGTTCCTCATGGCCGATGAGAAATATTCGTATGTAAGCTCGAGGCTCATCAAGAATGTCTTCGAGTTAGGCGGCTCCGTCGAAGGTCTCGTCCCGGAAACAGTCATCAGCCGCCTGCAAGCTCGCGTGAATCCCAATAAGCTGCGTTGAACCGGTCAATTGTCGAAAACATTCCCAAGAAAGGGCATCCACACAGAGATCTCTCCACTGCGCTGCGCTTCGGTCGAGATGACAAAGGGGAGAGGGGCGCCCTGGCGATAGAAGTTGCCGAACAGGAGCAGGTTTTCATCCACTCGAGTGGGTCGCGGGCCCATCGACGCTCCCGGGTCGTCCAAAGCAACGAACAGCAGATTTCATTTAGCAACCACTCTTTCTCAAGGCACCGCCCTCCCCTTTGTCATCTCGACCGGAGCGTAGCGCAGTGGAGAGATCTGCGGTTTGCCCATATGCTAGACCTGCGCTGCGGGCCATAACGGCCGTCCCCTTTGTCATCTCGACCGGAGCGCAGCGCAGTGGAGAGATCTGCGGTTCAGCGGTCCTTTCGTGGAAATGTTTTTACTGCTTCACCACCTCAATGTAATCCACCGGAGCCGCCTCTCCCTGGTTCGGTGTTCCGCGCAGAGTGAGCGTATCGCTTGGCTTGAGGCGAATATCAGACACCGTGAAGAGCGTGCTGGTGCTGCCGTCGAGGTGAGGATCAACGACCGCAGGCGGGAGAATCGCATTCGCCGTCCAGTGCGCCAAGGACTTGCCGTTGAGCTGCAAATCGTATTGCGAAACACCCGTGCGCAGGTCGAAGTAGCGGACGGAAATAGAATATGTTCCCGCCGGCCGGCCAAGCCTGGTGGTCAGGGTACACGCAGCAGAGCGATTACAAACCACTGCCTTGCCCCCGGACGCAGTCTCCCAGGGTGAGACATCAACCGTGGTGTATCCATCGGCCTGCATGGACTCAGCTTCGATCCGGTCAGGGTAATGGCCAACCCGGCCCAATTTATCGGGAATCCCGGAAATGTGTTGGAACCACTCCGTGACCGCATCCCGCCAAACTACCGCATGACCAGCTTGATACTCAAAAAGCCCAAGGATCTCCCAATAGCGCTGCTCATCTACCAAGCCGCGGAGTGTCTTCCAACGCGAAGGGTAAGAACCGGCAAGCGCCGCACCCTCATAGTGCGAGTCATACACGTATTGCACCAGCGTCTTGCCATTGTG